>JABFXX010000700.1 GCA_013368795.1 Kofleriaceae bacterium | reverse complement strand
CTCCTATCCAGCCTGTCCTTCGTCGTTGCCGGATGTGGCGACACCCCTGCCAGCTCGCCCGACGCGTCGATCTCGATCGACGCCCCTGAAATGCCGGCTCTCTGCCAGGGCGTCGGCCCGGATGTTCACGTCGAGTCCAGCAACGCCTCGAACACGACCAGCCCGGAAGCCACGTTGCAGACGGCCGGCGCGAACAGCAGCGTCAAGATCTGTGGAGAGCTCACGCCCACGAACGGCAAGGCGACGGATCGCGATTCCTACTCGTTCTCGCTCGCCGCGCCGGCGCGTGTGCGTGTTCGCGTCGACACGACGCACGCCGACGCAGTGCCGTTCCTGTTCGCGACTCTGTACATCCCGGATGAGAACGCCAATCCCCCAGTCGACGACGGCCGGCGCGGCGAAGGCTGGGCCATCGGCGACCACATCGTGTTCGTCGCGCCGAACTGCGGAGCCAAGTCGCCCGATTGCGAGAGCCAGGTTTTGCCGGCTGGCAACTACGTACTCCGCCTGTGGCCGTTCGGCGGCTCCGACAAGCCGCAGGCCACAGCGATCGAATACCGCGCCACGATCTCGGTGTTCGACGCGGATGCCGGCTGCATCACGCCCAGCAGCGTGACCTACCAGGAGTCGTTCGACCAAGATCCCACGAACGATCAGAACGACATGTTCGACTACGGTACGGAGGTGAGCGGCAACCCCAACGACAATCCCGAGCCGAGCGGTTCCGCGTTCACCGTCGGTCCCGACGCCTATCGGATCGCCGGGATCGCGGGCACGCACGCATCAGACTACGGCCACGGCGATCTGGACACGTACACGATCACGACCGGACCGACGACCAAGGCTGTCGATATCCGGCTGGCGTGGTCCGGCATCGCCGCCGACCATCTCTACTTCGGGTTCTACCGACAGAGCGGCCCCGGCTACGAATCGGTGAGCGCAGGATGGGGAATGACGAACCCGCAATACGCCGCGATGCCGGTGGAGCCGTCGTCGACGTATCTGCTCTCGGTCGGCGCGATGACCGGAACCGCCACCGGGCTGCCTTACGACGTCACGATCTGCGGCTCCACGCTGCCGTGATCGGCCACGCGCGGGCGGGGATCAGGTCTTGGCGAGCGTCAGCACCATCTCGATCGTGACCTCGGGCGCGACCGACTCGTCGGCGTTCTGCGCGGGGTCGGTGCCGATGGCGAAGTCCATGCGAGGGAACGTGTGCTCGCCCTTGATCTTGATGCTGTCGTCCTTCGTCTCGAGCACGTCGAACGTGACCGGGTACTTCTTCGTCGTGCCGTGCGCGGCGACCGTCGCGTCGGCCGTGTACGAGCTGCCGGCCTTCTGCTTCACGTTGTCGATCGTGACGGTCGCCGTCGCGAGCTTGCTGACGTCGAGGTACGAGGCCGACTTCACGTGCTCGTCACGCTTGTCCGAATCGGTGTGAAAGCTCGAGAGGTCGATCTCGATCGAAGCCGTGCCGCCCTCGATCTTCTTCGGATCGAAGTCAGCCTTCACGACCTTGAACTTCTCGAAGTTGAGGCGAATCGGATCGTTCGGCTTGGGGTTCTTGTGACGCGCGAGCACGGTGATGTGATCTGCGCTCTCGTCGGGCACAGGCGTTGGCGCGACGGCCGAGCCGGCCGCCGAGCCCGGTGCAGTGGCGGAGCCTTCGGCATTCGAGCCGTTCGTGGTGGCCGTCGGCGTCGGCTGCGGCGCCTTGTCTTCCTTCTTCTTGCACGAAGGGGCGACGGCGAGGACAGCGGCGAGACAGGTGGACGTGAGCAGGTTGTGCAACTTCATACGAATCTCCGCGCCAGCGTTCGTCAGTCACCCGTGTGGCGCAACACGAGGGACACGTGAATCGGAATGCGATCGCCGTCGAAGTCATGCGCATCGGGTGCGAGCGCGGTCTCCTTGATGACGAGCGCGAAGTCGGCCTGGACGAGCAAGATCGAGCCATCGAGGCCGAGCCGCTCGAGGGCGGTGGCATCGGGTTTCTGCATAGTGCCGGTGATCTCGACCGCGTGCGTCTTGCCCATGAGGTGCACGGTGGCCGGCGCGCGGAACGCGAGCTCGTTCTCGCTGGTCGGGCGCGTGGCGGTGACACGATCGATCGCGACACTGATGCGCGGGAACTGGTCGGCGTGGAGATAGCCTTCGCGCGCGTGCTTGCTGCGTTCGCCGATGCCGGTGTCGACACCGCGTGTCGCGAGGCTGATGTCAGCCGACATCGGGCGCGTCAGGTCGTGCGGATTGCCATGCCACGTGCCGGTGATGTCATCGGCGAATCGCGCATCGAAGGCTTCACCACCGGCCGATAGATGCGCCGTGACCGAGGTGCCCCGGTGCTTCACGACGGCATAGTTGCCTTGCGGCGCATCGAGCGAGCCTTCGATGCCGGTCTCGACGAGGACAGCCGACTTCGCGGGCAGCGAATCGCGACCGTGCAGCGGGCCTGGACCGCTCGCGAAGGCTGCCGCCGGAATTGCGAGCGAGGAGATGGCGAGCGCCCATGAACCGGCGCGGAGAATCGTCGAGCGGACTCCGCGCACACGCTCGCGCCGGCGTACGAGGAATCCTGCGACGGTGAGAGCGAGTGCGAGGGCGAGGATGACGGCGCAGACCTCGAGGCCAAGCCAGATCGGATGCTGCGTGCTGACGCGCCACCCGAGATCCGGGTCCGGCACGTAGAAGCGCTTCTCGAATGCCGTGTAGAGGTTGTGCGAGCCCTGGAGCGACCAGCGGACCAGCGACGCGATCAGCGCGGCCACTGGCAGCAGGACCGGCGCGAACGGCGAGCGCGTGAAGCGTCGGGCAGGCATAGCTACGACAGGTTTCGTAGCATTACTACGTATGTAGTTTGGCGGCAACGCGCCGCCACACGCGAAACGCAGCGTTCCACCGCGTCGTATGCGCGATCAGATGAGGCTCATGCCGCCGTCGATGCGCAGGTTCTCGCCGGTCATCCACGTCGAGCCCGGGTCGGCGATGGCGACGATCCAGTGCGCGACCTCGTCGGCGCTGGCTTTGCGCCCGAGCGGCACCTGCGCGACGGTCTCCTCTCTGTCGCGCGCGGTCATCTTGGCGAACCCCGCACTCTCCGTCGGCCCGGGGCTCACCGCATTGACACGAATACCCTTGGGCGCGAGCTCGAGAGCCCACGAGGTCGTCAGGGATTCGACCGCGGCCTTGGTGGCCCCGTAGATCGAGTTGCCCGGAACCGCCTTGTGACCGGCCGCGCTGCTCACGTTGATGATCGAGCCGCGGGAGGCGGTGAGCGCGGGCAACGCGGCCTGCGTCATGAAGATGAGGCCGAGCACGTTGGTCTCGAAATGGTTGCGAATCGACTGCTCGCTGATGTTCTCGAGGGATCCGTAGACGAAGATACCGGCATTGTTGACAAGGACATCGAGGCGGCCGACTTGGTCGAGGACCACCTGCATCGCGGCACTGCAGTCGTCGGGCCTCGTGACGTCGCCGAGCAGCCATCGCACGTCGGGATGACTTGCCTTCGAGGCCTCGAGCGCGTCGGTGCGACGGACGAGACCGAAGACCGTGGCGCCCGCATGTCGGAGCTGCGCGACCGCGGCCTCGCCGATGCCCGAGCTCGCGCCTGTGACCAGAACTGCCTTGTCTTGGAATGACCGCATGCAGAAACCGTGGCTCACGTCGATGACGTGCAGTAGAGGGCCGCGCGCCACAGGCCTTCGATGATCGGCGTCTGGCTGTCGCGACGGGGCGCAACAAGTCCCGCGCTTCGCTGCGTGTATCCGCCGTCATGATCTGAGTGCCGGGAGCGACGAGGAGGTCGCGGTCGTATGCGCTACGCTCGTGCCCGTGACTCGACCCACGGCGCAGCTGGGATTGGGGCTCGCGGCCCTCGGCCGGCCCGGTTACATCACGATCGGTCACGGTCGCGACCTCGACGGAATCGATCCCATCGAGATGCAGCGACGCTGCCACGCCGTGCTCGATGCGGCATGGGAGGGTGGCGTGCGCTGGTTCGACGCCGCGCGATCGTACGGAAGAGCCGAGGAGTGGCTCGCGAGCTGGCTGCGCGCGCGGGAGATCGCGAGGGACGCGGTCACCGTGTCGTCGAAGTGGGGCTACACGTACACGGCCGACTGGCACGTCACGGCAGAGCATCACGAGATCAAGGACCACACGTTGCCCGCACTCGAGCGGCAGCTCGCCGAGACGCGCGCGTTGCTCGGCGGTCACCTGTCGCTCTATCAGGTGCACTCGGCGACGCTCGAGAGCGGAATCCTCGACGACGCGCGCGTGCTCGGCCGGCTGGGCGAGCTCCGCGACGGCGGGCTCGCGATCGGGCTCTCGCTGTCGGGGCCGCACCAGCGCGAGACGCTGGAGCGCGCGCTCGAGATCACGATCGGTGGCAAGCCGCTGTGGTCCGCCGTGCAGGCGACGTGGAACCTCCACGAGCGATCGGTCGAGCCCGCGTTGCGCGTGGCGAAGCAGGCGGGGCTGCGCGTCATGATCAAGGAGGCGCTCGCCAACGGTCGACTCGCGGCTCGCAATGCGCCGGCTGCGCTGCGGGCACTGGCGTTTCGCGACGATGTCAGTCCCGATGCTGTTGCCCTGGCGGCGGCGCTCGCGCAGCCGTTCGTCGATGTCGTGCTGTCGGGGGCGGTGAGCGAGCAGCAGCTCGCGGAGAACCTGCGCGCGCGCGAGGTGGATGGCGCCGCCGTGGCCGAGGCGACGCTATCGCTCGTCGAGCCGCCGGAGCGATACTGGGAGGAGCGCGCTCGGTTACCGTGGAACTAGATGATCGAGTACCGGGACAGCCACGACGTCGACCTCGAGGCGCTTCGCGTACTGCGCGCGGCGTGCGCGTTCGCTGACAAGGACCACGCGTTTCTCGCGCAGCAGGTCACCGGAGCGCGATGGCTGGTGCACGCGTATGACGGCGATCGGCTCGTCGGATTCTGTCGCGCGATCAGCGACGGCGTGAGCAGCGCGTACGTCAGCTCGGTCATGGTCGACCCGGCTTATCGCCGCCGCGGCATCGGCCGCGAGCTACTCGACCGGCTCGTTGCAGGTCGCGACGACATCAAGTTCGTGCTCCACACGCGCAAGGAAGCCGCCGCGTTCTATGCGGCCGTCGGGTTTGCGCCCGCGACGGACATGATGATTCGCGACCGGCGGCGCTGATCCTGCACTCGGTCTCGACATGACGTGTCTCAGAACGCGCCTTGTGGTCGCGGGCACGCTCGCTGCTCTCTGGTGTGCCGCACCCGCGAGCGCCGAGCCCGTGAAGAACATCGTGCTCGTCCACGGAGCGTGGGTCGATGGTTCGGGCTGGAGAGCTGTACACGACATCCTGACGAAACAAGGCTTCAACGTCACCGTCGTGCAGGAACCGCAGACGTCGTTCTCGGAGGACGTCGCAGCCGCAAAGCGCGTGCTCGATCTCCAGGACGGACCGACGCTGCTCGTCGGTCATAGCTATGGTGGATCGATCATCACGCAGGCCGGCGTCCATCCGAAGGTCGTCGGACTCGTGTACGTCGCCGCGCATGCGCCCGATGTCGGCGAGGACGAGGCCGAGCTGGGCAAGAAGATGCCGAGTGTCCTCGGCAAGACGCGGGGCGCGATCGAGACGACACCCGACGGGTTCACGTACCTCGATCCGCCGCGCTTTCTCGAGCTGTTCGCGCCTGACATTCCGAGGCCCGTTTCGCAGTTCGCGGCTCGCTCGCAGGTGCTGGCCGCGGGCGACGTCTTCACGACACCGCTCAGTGCGGCTGCGTGGAAGACGAAGCCGAGCTGGGGAATCGTCGCCAGCAACGACAAGATCATCAATCCCGATCTCGAGCGCTGGTACTACAAGCGCGCCAGGAGCCACACGGCCGAGGTCACGGGCGCGAGTCACGCGGTCTACATGTCTCATCCGGTGGAAGTCGCCGGCGTGATCGCGAATGCCGCGCGCACGGTCCAGGCGGTCTCGGTCCGGTAGGAGCCGATCAGCGAGCGAGCGCGATCGTGAGCGCGGCCGAGGATGCGATCGCTGCGACGTCGTCCTTGCCGTCGTTGTTGAAGTCGGCGACGACGACGTGACGCGCTGACGCGGTCAGCGGAATGTCGTAGTAGCGCGACAGCGAAACGCCATACAGCACCGTGATCGCGTCGCGCGCGTCGTTTGCCGCGGCGATGAACGGAAGGAAACCGTGGTGCTCTCCGTGGCCGTGATGCTGCGCTCTGTCGTGCACGCCGGCCGCGATCGAGGACGGCCAGCCACCGACGGGGCGATCCGTCGGGGTGGCGAACGCGATGGAACCCGATGCCGTCGTCGTGTTGATGAGCCTGGACACCATGTTGGCGTCACGGGCGGTTACCGCGAGGTCGCGCCGGCCGTCGAGATCGAGGTCCACCGCGACGATTCCCGACGGCCCCATCGCTGTGGGGACCTCGATCGGTGGCGCGAACGTTGGCGTCGAGGCGTTGGTCGTCGTGTTGCGAAGGACGGATACTCGGTCGGAGACGACGTTGGTGACGGCGATGTCCTGCTTGCCGTCGTCGTCGAAGTCGGCGATGGCGATCGCGTTCACGCCGAACCCCGCGGTGAGCTCGACCTTGCTGCCGAACGTCGCCGCCGTTGCGCCATGTGCAGTCGTGTCGAGGAGGATCGTGACCTTGCCGGGCGTCGGCGTGTTGCCGAACGAGCCGACGACGAGATCCGGCGCGCCGTCGCCATTGATATCGCCGAACGCGGGGATCTCGCCGTCCAGGGTCGTGTCGACCTCCACGCGGTTCTCGAACCGAGGCGTGATGCCCATCGTCGGCGTCGAGTTCATGAACACCGAGACCTTCGGGTCGGTCGTTCCGTAGGTGACGACGAGATCCGGCTTGCTGTCGCCGTTCAGGTCCGCAGCTGCGATGCGAATGGGGTTTAAGAGGAGCGGGGCCTCGATCTGCTGACCGAGCGTTGGCCTCCCGGCACCCGTTGGGGTCGCGTTCAGGATCACCAGCAGCCTGTCGAACTGGCGCTCGAGGATCGCAAAGTCCTCCTTGCCGTCGCGATTGAAGTCGGCGGTGATGAGGTGCGCGGGGTTGAAGGGCGGGGAGCTCGTGTCGAGCGCGAGCTCGACGGCGTCCATGAACGGCGGCAGCGGCGCATCGGGCACAGCATCTGCGGGGCTGGTGTTCGCATCGATGTCGCTCTGCGAGGGGCCGTCGTCGCCGCACGCTGCGATCACGACGAACAAGGCAAGAGGGAACACACGCCCGAGTCGCTGCACGCGGCGACTGTCGCACGGAGGGGCTCCTCCGAGACAACTTCCTCGACCGGCCCGATCTCGATCGTCGTCGTGCGCGAGACGACCGGAGTCTCGACAGGCTCCTCGGTCGTCTCGGCCGTCTCGCTCGCAGGATCGAGCTCGCTCGCGTGCACCATATCCACACACACGCAACCGGGCGCAAAACCCTGCAGCGCCCTGCCAACTGGCTGGAATGGCTAGGGTGCGCGCGTGATCGTGATGCCGTTCGTGCGCGTGACGCCGGCGGGGACACCGAGCGGCGGGGCCTCGCGCGCGAGCGCCGCGACCAGCTCGACGCGATTGTGGATCGCGAGGCGCTCGAAGATGTCCTTGAGCTGCGCCTTGACCGTATTGGCCGAGATCGCGAGCTTGCCGCCGATCTCGCTGTTGGTGTCGCCGGTCGCGACGAGGCTAGCGATCTCGTGCTGGCGCGCGGTGAGCTTGGCCGGCATGCGCGTGACCGCGGAGACCCCGAGCTGCGAGAGGCGCACCGAGGCACGCGTCGCGAGTGCGATCGCTTCGCGCTCGAGCGCCGCGCTGTACGGGGCCTTCGTCCAGACCTGGATCGATCCGACGAGGCCCGACGCGTCGAGCAGCGGCGCGACGAACGGATGGACGAGCTCGTTGGCGAGCGCGAGGCGAGCGAGCCGCGCACTGTCGAACGCGCCGGCCCCGGCGTGCCCGCCGTGATCGCGAAGCATGTCGTAGAGTGGGTTCTCGAGGTAGCGCCCCTCGTGGACCGTCGAGAGTCGGTAGTCGTCGAGGAGCAGCGAGAACGAGTCGACGAGGACGTAGGGTCCACCGCCGCGGCGATGGAGCGCGACACCTGCGGTCGCTCCGTCGACCTTAGTTGCGATGTGCTCGCAGAGGAAGCGAGCGACACCGATGAAGGTGCTCGCTTCCTCGAGGCGAGGTACTGCGGTTGTCATCGAGGGTGCTCCGCGAACGCGCGTCCCCCCCGGGCGCGCTTCGTCCAGCAATGTCACCGTTCATGCATCTCGCGAACGGCAGATTACGGTCCATAGTCATTTCGTCGACAGAAGTGCAGCTAGCTCGCAGCGGGATGTGACCCCGAGCTTTCGGTAGATCGATGCGAGCTGGTTGGCGATCGTGCGCGCAGACCGGCGACGCCGCTGCGCGATTTCTGCGTTGGAGAGGCCCTCGATCGCATCGCGCGCGACCTCGTGCTCGGCGTCGGTGAGGACGTGCGCCGGCTCGGGGATCGGGACGCTGATCACGACGAGCGACTCGCCTGCGTGCTCGACCTCGAACATCTCGACGCCTCGGGCGGATTCTCGGTTGGTCATGGGCGGTGAAGACTCGAGACGAGCTGGATGAGGTCGACGCGGGTGCGGGCGCCGAGCTTGCGCATCGCCGCCTGGAGGTGAGTCGCGACGGTCGACTCGGTCAGCCCGAGCTCGTACGCGACGAGCTTGTTCGACTTGCCGAGCGCGACGAGGTGAACGACCGCGCGTTCGCGCTGCGAGAGCGCACGCGGATCGGAGAGCGGATGCTCGTTGCGGCGCGCGACGATGTAGCGACGGCCGCCGCGCTCGAAGCGA
Organism: Kofleriaceae bacterium; assembly: GCA_013368795.1. Taxonomy (GTDB): domain Bacteria; phylum Myxococcota_A; class Polyangia; order Haliangiales; family Haliangiaceae; genus JABFXX01. Next base: position 20,160 of record JABFXX010000700.1, on the reverse strand, counting down.
TCGACGAGCGACCACCGACCCTCGACCAGCGCGGTCCACGCTTCCGTCGCCTCGGCCGGATCCTCGCGGCGCGCAGGGCCACGCGAGCGCTCCTGGCGAAGCACTGCATCGCGCACGGCGCTGCGGGCACTGGAGGTCGTGCCTTCGCCGCGTGCATCATCGATCCGACCGTCCGGCGTGCAGACAACCTCGACATCTGCGTCGGGAGCCTCGCGGTGCGCGCGGCGCAGGCGGTGTGCTGCCGAGATGTGCGCCGCGACTCGCGCCCACAGACGTCGAGCGCGTTGATCGATGCGGACCTCGCGCGGCGACGGGCCGAGGACCGAGATGCCGGGACCACCGGCGGGCTGGACCGCGCGGAATGCGATCGCATCGGCGACGCCCTTCTGCGCGAATGCAGCTGTCGTCGGCGATGTCGTCGAGCCGAGGATCCGCTTGGTCGTCTGAAGCATCGTGCCGAGCGACTCGGGCTCGAGGTGCGTCGGCGCGACACCGCCGGAGTCTCTGCCGGCCGCGCCGATCGCGATGAGCTGTGCGGCATCGGCGACTGACATGCCCTGTACCTCGAGCGAGCTTGCGGTCGGTGCCGAGCGCTGCATATCGACCTCGTACGCCATCACGCCGAGACCGCAGTCGACGAGCGGACGCAGATGCGTGACCAGGTTCTTGAGCCAGTCGCGATCAGCGCGATCGAGCTCGTATGCCGCCTCGACGACGTCGATGGGATTCGCCGGATACCTGGTCACGACGCTGCACGATAGCGAAACTCTCGACGCGAGCGAGCGTCATGCGTGAGTGCAACGTTGCGCGCGTTGCGCGTGCCGCGCAAACGATTCGTGAGAGAACGTCGCGCTAGTCGTCGCGCAGCATCGCCTCTACCCGTTGAGGTGGGGCGGCCTCCAGCTGGTCGGTGTACGCGCCGAGCGCGGCGAGGCTGCACGCTCGTGCCTTCTCGTAGAACACCTGCTGCGCGGCCTCGACGTTCTCCGGTTTGCCGCCCCAGCGGGCGAGCGCGGCATCCTGGAGCGCGCGGCCGAACGAGAAGCTGAGCCTCCACGGCCGAGGCCCATGCGCGCGGTTGATCGCGCCGAGGCAGCGGATCGCGACGACGTCGTGCTGGCCGCCGGAGAGGAACACGATGCCGGGCACCGCCGGAGGAACGTGCCGGCGCAAGCACCGCAGCGTCGCGCTCGCGACGATATGGGGAGCCGCCGGCGGCGTCGCGTCCTCGCCGGGCACGACCATGTTCGGCTTGAGCAGCATCGCCTCGAGACGCACGTGATGCGCGTAGAGCGCCTCGAACACGAGCTCCTGGACCTCGCTCGTCACCTCCTCGGTTCGCTCGATCGTGTGGGCGCCGTCCATCAGGATCTCGGGCTCGACGATCGGCACGAGGTCCTGCTCCTGACAGAGCGCCGCATAGCGCGCGAGCGCCTCGGCGTTGGACTCGATGCAGAGCCGGCTCGGTCGTGCATCGCCGATCGAGAGGACCGCGCGCCACTTCGCGAACCGCGCGCCCATGCGCCGGTACTCGACGAGGCGCTCGCGAAGGCCGTCGAGACCCTCGGTGACGAGCTCCCCGGGACTGCTGGCCATCGGCTTGGCGCCGAGGTCGACCTTGATGCCGGGCAGCATGCCGAGCTTCTCGATCGCGACGACGATCAGCTCGCCGCTCGCGGTCTTCTGGCGGATCGTCTCGTCGTGGAGGATCACGCCGGACAGGAACTCAGAGACGCCCGGTGTCGTCACGAGCATCTCGCGATAGTCGCGGCGCATGTCCGGTGTCGACGCGATGCGCACCGCGGTGAAGCGCTTCGTCAGCGTGTCGGGTCGCTCGTCGGCTGCGAGCAGGCCCTTGCCTTGTGCGACGAGCGATTGGGCAACCTGTGCGAGATCCGTCATCACACCACCTTCGCATTCCACCGCGCGATCGCCGGCACCTGGCGGTAGTAGCCGAGCACGCACAGCGTCGTCGGTTCGAGGAGGAGATTCGCGCCCGCCGAGACCAGCTGGTTGATCCACCGCGCACCGAGCACGCGGAGGATGTGGCCGTGCGCGAACACGGCGACGTTGCCGTCGATCGAGCGCAGCTTCGCGATCAGACGACCGATGCGCGTCGCGACCTGCTGCGGGTTCTCGCCGCCGGGACAGCCGTCGGTGAACAGCTGCCAGCCGGGCGCTCGCCGCTCGATCTCGTCCTGCGTGAGGCCCTCGTAGTCGCCGTAGTTCCACTCCGCGAGGTCCGTCTCGATCTCCATGCGATCGCCGAGTCCCGCGATCTCGCACGTCCGCTTCGCGCGCTGCATCGGACTCGAGAACACGCGCGCGAACTGGATCTCCGCGAGAACGGGCGTGAGTTTCTGCGCGGCGACACGGCCCGCCTCGGTCAGCGGAAGGTCGGTGACGCTCGTGTGGCGTCCTGTTCGACTCCAGTCCGTCTCGCCGTGCCGGATCGCGACGACTTCTCCTCGGATCATGCCTGACCTCCTACGACTTCCATCACCTCGACGAGCATCGCGAGGTCCTCGCGTGATTCGATCACGAGGATACGACCACGCGAGCCGCGCGTCGCGATGTCTGCGTCGGGATGGCACGACGCGTTCGCCCGTTCGTCGAGGACGAGACCGAGACAGCCGAGGCCGCGGCAGGCGAGGGCGCGGACCTCGGCGGCGTGCTCGCCGACGCCGCCGGTGAACGCGAGCGCGTCGATCCCGCCGAGCGTCACCGCGAGTGCGCCGATCGCTTGCCGGACGCGGTGCGCGTAGACATCGACCGCGAGCCTCGCGCGCTCGTGGCCGGCCGCGCGCGCCGCGAGCACCTCGCGCATGTCGGCCGAGACTTCCGAGACGCCGACGAGTCCGGCATCGTGGTTGAGCGTGCGCTCGATCTCGATCGCGTCGAGGTCGTGCTGGCGCTCGACGTACGCGATGATGCCCGGATCGACCGAGCCGCTGCGCGTCGCCATCATCAGGCCGTCGAGCGGCGTGAATCCCATCGTCGTGTCGACCGAGCGTCCGCCGAGCACCGCGGTCGCCGAGCAGCCGTGGCCGAGGTGGCACACGACGGTGCGCAGCTCCTCGACGGGCCGCGCGAGCATCTCGGCCGTGCGCTTGGCCGCGTACTCGTGGCTGAGGCCGTGGAAGCCGTAGCGGCGGATGTTCCAGTTGCGCAGCCACGTGCGCGGCAGCGGATACGTGAACGCCTCGGGCGGCAACGTCTGATGAAACGCGGTGTCGAACACGGCGACGTGAGGGACATCGGGCAAGAGCTCCTCGGCAGCGGCGAGCGCCTCGAGGCCGGGCGGGTTGTGGAGCGGCGCGAGCTCGGAGAGCTGCGCGATGTGCGAGCGCACGGAATCGGTGATGCGCACGGCGTGCGTGAACGAGCCGCCGTGGACGATCCGATGACCGACGGCGCTCGGCGTGAGCCCGAAGTCGTCGAGTGCGCGACGGGCCGCATCGCCGGCTCGCCGGAACGAGACGTCCTCCGCGACCCGCGCATCGCCGGGACCCTCTCGCTCGTAGCGCGACACGGCGCCCGCCCAGTCTGCCTTCGCGCGCGCGAGGACTTCGGCGCCCTCGGACTCGACGAGCGTGCACTTGAGGCTGCTCGATCCGGCGTTGAGCAGGAGGACCCTCACGTCACACGTTGTCCCCTTCCGTCGAGGTGATCGGAGGAGCCGTGCGCGAGCGTCCGTTGCCGCGTGGTCGGCCCGCCGGCTCCCACCGCCAGTTGCGGATCTCCGGCATGTCCTCGCCGTAACGATCGATGTACTGCTTGTGCTCGATCAGGCGGTCACGCACCGACTGGCGAAAGTACGCGGCGCGAGGGCCGAGCTTCGGGACGCGATCGACGACATCCTGCGCGAGGTGAAACCGATCGAGGTGGTTCATCACGACCATGTCGAACGGCGTCGTCGTCGTGCCTTCCTCGCGAAAGCCGTGGACGTGGAAGTTGTCGTGGTTCGTGCGCCGGTACGTCAGGCGATGCACGAGCGACGGATAGCCGTGGAACGCGAAGATGACCGGCTTGTCCTTCGTGAACAGGATGTCGAACTCTCGGTCCGAGTAGCCGTGCGGGTTCAGCTCGGGCGGCTGCAGGCGCATCAGATCGACGACGTTGACGACGCGAATCTTGAGCTCGGGGATGTCGCGCCGGAGCAGCGACACCGCGGCGAGCGTCTCGAGCGTCGGGATGTCGCCGCAGCACGCCATCACGACGTCGGGCTCCATGTCGCGATCCGTGCTCGCCCACTCCCAGATCCCGATCCCCGAGCTGCAGTGCTTGACCGCCTCGTCCATGCTGAGCCACTGCGGCGATGGCTGCTTGCCGGCGACGATCACGTTCACGCTGTTGCGACTGCGCAGACACTGCTCGGTGACGACGAGCAGCGTGTTCGCGTCGGGCGGGAGGTACACGCGCACGACCTCGGGCTTCTTGTTCGCGACGTGATCGAGAAAGCCCGGGTCCTGATGGCTGAACCCGTTGTGGTCCTGGCGCCAGACGTGCGAGCTGAGCAAGTAGTTGAGCGACGCGATCGGTCGCCGCCACGAGATGTTCTTCGCGACCTTCAGCCACTTCGCGTGCTGGTTGAACATCGAGTCGACGATGTGGATGAACGCCTCGTAGCAGTTGAAGAAGCCGTGGCGGCCGGTGAGGAGGTAGCCCTCGAGCCAGCCCTGACACTGGTGCTCCGACAGCACCTCCATCAGGCGACCGTCGAGCGCGAGGTGATCGTCCTCGGGACGGATCCGGGCCATCCACTCGCGGTTCGTCACTTCGAGCACCGCCTGCCAGCGGTTGGAGTTGTTCTCGTCGGGGCTGAACAGGCGGAAGTTGTCGAGGTTGTGGCGCACCACGTCGCGCATGTACTGGCCCTGTACCTGCGTTGCCTCGGCGGCGAGCGCGCCGGGGAGCGGGACGTCGACGGCGTAATCGCGATAGTCGGGCAGCCGTAGCTCGCGCAGCAGCAGGCCACCGTTCGCGTGCGGGTTCGCGCTCATCCGACGGTTGCCGCGCGGTGCGAGCGCGGCGAGCTCGGGAACGAGCCGGCCATCGCCGTCGAACAGCTCCTCGGGGCGATAGCTCCGCATCCAGCGCTCGAGGATCGCGACGTGCTCGGGCTTGTCCATGTCGACCATCGGCACCTGATGGCTGCGCCAGTAGCCCTCGCACAGCTTGCCGTCGATCTCGTGCGGGCACGTCCAGCCCTTCGGCGTGTCGAGCACGAGCATCGGCCAGATCGGTCGCTCGCGCCGGCCGTTGACTCGCGCGTCGCGCCAGATCGCGTGGATGTCGCCGACGATCGCGTCGAGCGTGTCGGCCATCTGCTTGTGGACCGCCGCGGGCTCGTCGCCCGCGACGAAGTACGGCTTGTAGCCGCAACCCTCGAGCAGCTTCGCGAGCTCGTCGCGTGAGATGCGCGCGAGGATCGTCGGGTTCGCGATCTTGTAGCCGTTGAGGTGGAGGATCGGCAGCACGCAGCCGTCGCGGCGCGGATTCAAGAACTTGTTGCCGTGCCACGAGGCCGCGAGTGGCCCGGTCTCGGCCTCGCCGTCGCCGATCACGCACGCGACGATCAGCTCGGGATTGTCGAACGCGGCGCCGAATGCGTGCGCGAGCGAATAGCCGAGCTCACCGCCCTCGTGGATCGATCCGGGCGTCTCCGGCGCTGCGTGACTCGGGATGCCGCCGGGGAAGCTGAACTGCTTGAACAGCCGCCGCATCCCTTCTTCGTCCTGGCTGACGTGCGGGTAGACCTCGCTGTACGTGCCCTCGAGATACGTCTGCGCGACCACCGCGGGCGCGCCGTGTCCGGGGCCCGAGAGGTAGATCATGTCGAGGTCGTACTGATTGATCGCGCGATTGAGGTGGACGTAGATCAGGTTCTGACCCGGCGACGTGCCCCAGTGGCCGAGGAGCCGCGGCTTGATGTGCGCGCGAGACAGCGGCACGCGGAGCAGCGGGTTGTCGAGCAAGTAGATCTGGCCTACCGCGAGGTAGTTCGCCGCTCGCCAGAGCGCGTCGATCTTCGCCAGGTCCATCCGCTCGCTCCCGTGGTTTCGACGGCGGTGCGAGATGCAACGCACGTGCACGCGAATTCATCGCGTGCGCTACGGAAGGCGAGGCGTCGCGAGCACGGTGTGGCGGAGTCGCCCGTGCACTCAGCGCCAGTAGCGGGCGACTGCGAAGTCGCTGTTCGACGTGCTCGCGAATCCGCCGACCACTGCGCGAACCGTCGGGACGCGCTCGTCGATCTGCAGGGCCATCGACGTCGCCTGATCCGGCTTGGTTCCGGCGGCGACCGGCGTGATCACCTTGCCGCCGGCGAATGTCGGATCGAGCTCGCCGTTCGCGTTGTAGCGGACGATCGCGAAGTTGCCCGATGAGCTGTTGAACTCGTACGCCCAGCCCGCGACGAGGATCTTGTCGCCGTCGAGCGCGATCGCTTGCCCTTCGTTCCAGCTCGACGGTGTGACCTGCGTCCTCCGCATGCCGAACGTGGGATCGACCTGGCCAGCCTGCGAGAGCTTCGCGACCGCGAACTGGTGGCCGATCTGACCTGCGATGACGAGCTCGTTCTGCGGCGTCACCGCCACCGCGCGCGCCGCTCCGATGTTGGAGCCGTACGGGTTTCGGAGCTTGCCGGTGCCGTTGAACGTCGTGTCGAGCGTGCCGTTGGCGTGATAGCGCGCAATCCCGAAGTCACCCTCGCCACCGACGGCGACGATGCGCGTCTCGCCCTCGATCGTCTGCAGCGCGAGGCCGTAGATCGAGTCCCGCGAGTCACCGGCTCCAAGCGCCGTCACGACGAGTCCGCGGTTACCGAACGTCGAGTCGAGCGAGCCGTCTGGATTGAAGCGGGCGAGCGCGAAGTCGACGCCGGTCGAGCTGCTGCCGCGGTTCGAGTCGCCGCCGACGACGATCTTGCCGTCCGGCTGCAGCACGACGGCGTATGCGGTGTCCGTGTCGAGCCCGAACATCGCAGATGCCGTGCCGTTCGCACCGAACGTCGAGTCGACGCTGCCATCAGGCATGTAGCGGACGACGATGAACACATACCCGCCGCCGGTCCGTGTCGCGCTGCCGACGGCGACGATCTTCCCGTCCGGCTGAATCGCGAGTCCGTGGATCGTGCCGCCGAAGCCGACGTATGTGGTGACCTTACCGGTACCGCCGAACGTCGAGTCGAGCTCGCCATCGCGCGTCAGGCGAACGATCGCGAACTTGCCGCCGGCCTCGGCGACTCGTCCTGCGAGGAGGACCTTGCCGTCGGCCTGGATCGCCGTGGCGTACGCGTAGTCATCGCTGATGCCGACGGGCAGGATCACGTTGCCAAAGCTCGTGTCGACCGAGCCCGGCGGGCCGTAGATCGTGATCGTGGCGTTCGTCGTCGCGCGATACGAGCCCGAGGTGCCGACGACGTCGACGACCGTCGGCAGCGAATGCGGCGCGGTCGAGGCACTGACCGTCACACTCGTCGTCGTCGCATCGGCGGCGATCACCGCCGGGTCGGCGGTCACGCCGGCCGGCAGGTTCGCGATCCTGATCGCGATCTCGCCGGTGAACGAATCGTGACGCGTGACACTGACCTCAAGCGTTTCGGTCGATCCGGCAAGGATCGGCAGCTTCGGCATCGAGACCGAGAGCTCGTACGGTGCGGGCTCGGCCGGTGAGTCGGGCATCGCGGCATCCGGCGGAATCGGATCCGGGTTGCCGGGATCGACGGGCGTTCCGGCGTCGGGCGCGACAGGAATGTCAGCATCGCCGCCGCACGCGAGGAGCGAGATCGAGAGGGCAATGGAGGACAAAGCGAGGCGAGTCGTCATGGATGCGCGGTGAAGTGAGGCGACTCGAGATTTCGTTACACGCTTCCCGAAGAAAGTGGCTGGACCACCGTACGATGGCCGGATGGGCTACGACATCGGTTGGGCGATCGTGGGCGAGCAGCCGCTCGCGCGTGACGAGCTCGTGGATTTGAAGGCTCACGTCGCGAAGTGGGCGAAGCGGATTGTCGGCTACGACCTCCTCGTCGCGACGTCGGTGCACCCTCAGATCCAGGCGCACTTCATGCTGCGGCCGCAGCGCGCGAAGGACGCCGTGTACGACGAGCACTACGACGGCGATGGCGCCGGTGGTTTCGCGTTCGACGTCATCGATACAATCTGGGACGCGATGGAGAAGCTGCGCGCGATCGTGCCGCGGCACGAGGTTCTCGTACAGGACGACTTCTTCGGTTACCGCTGGGACGGGCGGAAGTTCGACACGACCAAGCTCGATCTCGAATGGCCGAGCTGGGACGCGGAGGGCTGGATCGCGCTCGGTACGCTCGCGCTGCCAGCGTTGCAGGAGCGATTCGCGGATCGACCGACCGGTCTCCGTCCGGCACCGGCGGTGAAGCCGCGCAAGAAGAGACAGCGCAACCCGTATCTCGGACCGCTCGGCTGGGACGAGGACGGCGGCGAGAGGTTCGTCGGGCCGTGGGCGTGGCCGCCGGCCCCGGAGCCCGAGAGGCCGTTCTTCGAGCGGCTTGACGAGGCTCAGGCCGTCGCGCGCGAGAGCCTCGCGAACGAGACCGCACTTGTATCGCCGGTCGCCGCCTACGAACTGAACAATCCAGTGGCAGGCGACATCGAGAAGGTGCTCGACGAGCTGGTCCACCTCGCCGTCAACGAGGTGACGAACATCAGCGACGAGGACCGCGCGCGGCTCGGTCTCGATCTTCCGCGCTCTCCGGATCGATGGACCGTGCGCGAAGCGATCGCGAAGTGCCTTGCGACGCGCTGGCCGGAGCAGGCAACGGCGCTATTTCTCGACCGCGCCGGCGAGTGGATATCGAGCATGGTGGTCGCCGACCTCACGCGCGTGGTGTTCGCGGCGGTCACGCCGACATCCGTGCTGCAGGCACGCGTCGTCGACGTGTGGCAGCGCTTCATCGTCGATCCCGACAAGTCTCGCTACGTGACCGATTACCTGCGCCCGCTGTTGCCGCTCGCGTTCGATGCAGCGCTCGAGGCCCTGCGTGCGCCGCTGCCGGCGCTCGAGCGTGACCTCGGTCAGGAGGCGATCAAGACGCTCGCGTTCTCCGGACCGCGTGCGGCCGACGGTCTGTCCGTCCTGGTCGCGTGCATTCGCCGCGATCGCCGTCATCCCCTCTGGGAGCGGCTGCGCGAATGGACACTTGCCGCATTCGATCGCCTCGAGACCGTGCGCGGTGGCGTTCCGTCGGTCCTCATCGAGATCGCGAGCGGCGAGGTCCGCATGTCCAGCGTGTATCGCGTGGTGGCGAGGGATCCCGAGCGCGGCCTCGAGTTTCTCGATCGCCTGCGCGACTGCACCGGGCTCGCGGAATACAGCGTCGATCTCCTCGATGCGTTTCCTGATCACGTCGCCTACGAGGCCAAGGCGGTCCAGCTCCTCTCACATCCGTTCTGGCGCGTGCGCATGTGGGCGATCTCGCGCGTGCACTACGCGATGCGCGAGGGCGCGGCCGCGGCGGTGTGGGCAACGTTCGTCGACTCGGATGTCGACGTCGAGGATCGCGACCGCGAGCGGTTCGTGTCCGGCAAGGGGCCGTATGACCGCAAGGGCTGGTTGGCCGAGGCCGCGCGGCATGGCGTCGCGGAGCTGCCTGCGCTGCCGACCGCCGTCGAGGGCCTGAGCTCGCGCTGCCCGGATCACCGCTCGTGGGCGATCGGGTTTGTCGACAAGCGTCGTCGTGTCGCCGATGCGGCCACGCTCGTGCTCGCCGACGAGCTGGATCTCGCGCTCAGTCACCGCGGTCACGCGCGGGCGGCAATCGCCTGGGCGCGCTGGCGCGTCCTGATCGACGATCTGCCGGTGGACCTCGCGGGGCGAAGCGCGTGGGCGCGCGAACGACTCGACGGCGTGCCTGCCGAGCTTCGTGCGGTCGCCGAGCGCGGCGCGGAGACGGTCGCCCTCGAGTATCCGCCCGGACGCTTCGCGCTCTCCGCTGCCGAGCTCGACGTGCTCGATCGGCTCGAGCAGGACATCGCATCTCGCGGCGAAGAGCTGCTCGCTCGCTAGGCGGTAGCGGCCGGCAGCGCTCGCCGGGCAAAGCGATGGCGGACGAGCGCGCGCATCGTCTGCCACTTGAGCCGGAACGTCGGCTTGTGACCCCACGGGCTCGCCTTCACGCGGCCCGCATCCCACGCCTCGTGCACGATGCCGCCACCGGCGCCGATCTCGAAGTCGAAGCCCGACGGCGTTGCCGCGTAGAACGACATCGTCGGATCCGGATCGGGATGCTGGCCGAGCGTCAGGCTGAGCGGCACGCCGAGCTTCTGCGCGCGCTCGTACGCGCGGCCGACCGACTCGAGGTCCGCGGCCTGCAGCATGAAGTGGTGGCAGCGGCGCGGCAGCGGCGCGTCGAGGATCGCGATCGAGTGATGCCGCGGGTTGCAGTGCAGGAACAGGCCGCGGATCTCGACGGGACCGATGCGCTGCTCGAGCCGATCGCTGACGCCAAAGCCGAGCGTCTCGACGTAGTAGCGCCGCATCGCCGCGAGGTCGCGATACGCGAGCACCGCGTGGCCGAGGCCGTGATCGCCGGTGACGAAGCCGTCCGGGAACGCATCCGAGGAGAACGGCGTCGTCGCGCGCGCGGGCCCGACGACCAGCTCGACCGCGAGCCCCGACGGATCGGTGCTGCGCACGGCGCGCTCGACGCCCATCACCTCGCAGGCCTCCGCGTCGTAGCCGGCGGTCGCGAGCGCGGTAGCGAGGCGATCGAGCGTCTCGTCATCGCGGCACTCGAGGCCGATGCCGACGAGGTCGTCGGCATCGCCGGGCTTCACGATCAGGCGCTGCAGCTGATCGTCCAGCCGGAACCCCATGCTGCCATTCGCGTGCTCGAGCGGGGCAGGGAGTCCGAGCATCTCGGTCGCGAACGTGCGCCAGGCGGCGAGGTCGGAAACTTCGAAAATAAGATAACCAAGCGTAAGGCCGGGGAACATGGTACCTCCGTTGTCGCGGCTCCAAGTTTGGCCGCGTCTCTATAATTGGAGTTGTATATAAAAATGGAGCCATCGTCAAGTGGGCTCGGCGATCTGCTGCATTACCTGCCGCCGGTGGACCCCAAGCTCCCGAAAAAGGAGCGGACGCGCGCACAGTTGCTCGAAGCAGCGGTGCACGTGCTCGCGGCTCGCGGTGTCGAGCAGACGACGATCCAGGAGATCGCAGAGCGCGCGCGCGTGACGCCCGCGACGTTCTACAACCACTTCCCGAGCAAGGACGACGTGCTCGCGGCGGTCGCGACGTGGGTCGCCGATCAATTCACCGAGCGCGTGTTCGCGAGCATGCAGGGCATCACCGACGCCGCGCAGCGGATGGCGACCGGCAACCGCCGCTTCGTGCTGCTCGCGATGGAGAGCCCGAAGTGGGCGCTGCTCCTCTTGCAGCTGGCTTCAGCGAGTCCTGCGACGACCGCGAAGATCCGCGCGTACGCGCAAGCGGACCTCGAGGCGGGCATCAAGCAGAAGCTGTTCAAGGTGCCGAGCAAGGAAGCCGGCATGGATCTCATCAACGGTGCGGTCAACTCCGCGATGGTGACCGCCGCGCTCGGTGGGGCACCGAAGCATCACGACATCGCGGTCGCGACGCTCGTGCTCCGCGGGCTCGGCATGTCGACCGAGGATGCCGCCGCGACCGCGAAGCGTCCGCTGCCGCCGCTGCCTGCGTGAAAGGCCGATGTGGCGGGCACGTACGCTGCACGTCGTAGGTGCATGTCGAAGAGCAACGCCAAGGCGAATCGGATGAATCAGGAGTCCGGCAATCGCAACAAGGGCAGCGAGCCCGGCCAGGAGCAGCAGCGCCCGCGCGTCGATCGCCAGAACATGGGCAACTCGCTCGGCAATGCCCGGAAGGCGACGAACCAGGGCCAGCAGCGCCGCAAGCATCAGCGTCCCGAGCGCGACAAGTTCTAGGTCGCACGGATCTTGCTCGGATCGCGAGCATGGAACGCGTCGTTCGAGAGCTCGCGCTCAGAGAGCCGATGACGGTGTCGCCCGACATGCCGTACACCGAGCTCGTTCACCTGTTCGTCGCCGGGCACCTCGATGACGTCGTCGTCGTCAACGAGAACGAATCGGTCGTCGGCACGATCTCGCCGAACGATCTGCTTCGCGCGACCGATCAGGCGTGCGACGACGAGGTCGACGTCGGAGAGCCCGCCAAGCTCGAAGATCGCTTCGCCGCGCTCAAGGCCAAGGAGATCGCATCACCCGACGTCGTGTGGATCCCGCTCGACATGCCGGTGCGTGAGGTCGCGAGGCGGATGCGCGACGAGGGACTTCATCGCGTGCTCGTGGGCGATGACGATGGTGATCTCGCAGGCCTCTTGACGGCGTTCGACGTGCTCGCGCAGATCGTGCCGTCCTGAGCTCAGCGCGGGCCGCCGAGGTGGCCGCGGATGCCGGCCGACAGGCTCGGCCACAGGGTCACGTCGACGTTCGACGACATCGGCTGGTCGACGCGACGCGCGAACGCCGTCATCACCGGCGCCTTGTCGCCCTCGGACTCGATCGAGACGTTGTACGCGGCGGCGGCGAACACGTCGAACGAACCGACGCTCAGCGCGACCGTCGCACGCGCCTGCGTCAACAGGCCGATGCCATCGTCGAAGCCCTGCGTGCGCCACGCGATGCCGTCGAGGTCGAGCGCCATGCCGCCGGCGATGCGGCTGTGTGCGCCCATGCCCATGCCGAACATCGGCCGGTCGCCGGTGTCGGGCGTGACGCCGACCGCGTAGATGTTGTGCCAGCGGCGCGAGCCGTGGCGCAGCGCGAGCGCGGCGAGGCCGTTCGTCTCGGCCCACGCGTCGACGTCGGTGCGGCCGTGGCGGACGATGCTGATTGCACCGAACGGGATGCCGTCGATGTCGTCGCTGACATTGATCGCGCCGACCTGGAGACCCTTGACGTGCTTGCCGACATTGATCGCGCCGAGCTGGAGGCCGTCGACGTTGCCCGCGATGTTGATCGATGCGATCTGCGCGCCGTCGATGCGACCCGCGATCGCCGCGCCACCAGCGAGCTGGAGACCATCGACGCGCTCGGCGAGCGTCGCGCCGCCGCCGACCTGCAGGCCGCGCGTGCTGCGAGCTGCGGACACCGCGCCGGCGATCTGGATGCCGCGCATGTCTCGTGCGAGCGCGCCGGCACCGGCGAGCTGCAGCGCATAGGTGTCCTGGGCGACCGTTGCCGCGCCACCGATCTGGATGCCGCGGAAGTCGCGAGCGACGGTCGCCGCGCCACCGAGCTGGATGCCGCGCATGTCGCGCGCGATGCTCGCCGCGCCGCCGACCTGGAGACCGACGCTATCCTGTGCGACGACGACCGCGCCGGCGACCTGGGCGCCGTGCAGCCGGCCGGTCGCGATGTCGGCCGCGCCGGAGATCGAGAAGCCCTCGATGTTCTTCGTCGTACCGGCGACTGCATAGATGCCGGCGCGGACCGTCGTGCCGCCGAGGAGGCTCTGCGTCGATAGCGGCGCCACGATGCCGATCGCAAACGGCGCGACGCTCTCGGGCTCTGTGCGCTCGGCCGAGGCAGCGATCGTCGGGCTCGTCGCGGTCACCGTCGTCGGCGTCACGACCGGCACCGCCGGTGGTGCGGCGGGTGGCTGCGCCGCGACGGGCACGGTCGCAGGCGGCGGTTCTTCAGCCGGCGCTGCGACGACTACCCCGGTGGTCTGCTCGCCGGCGCCGAACGCCAGGCCGTCGAGCTGATCGCGGACGAGGTTGCCGGTGACGAATGCGATGACCGAGAGCCGATCGGCAGGGTGCGTCGGCAGTGCGACGATCCTTACAAGGACGTCGCCGTTCGGCCGGCGATACTCGATCGCGAGCTTGTTCGCCTCATTGAGGTGGATGTCGAGCGCGCCGAGGTCGGCCGACTCCTTGACGATGGCGACCCCGAGCTCGGCTGCAATGACCGCCCGGACCTCCTCGGCCGGGATGGCCAGCTCGGGGGCGACCCGGACGACCAGCCGGCTCCCCTGCGCAGGATCTGCGTGGGCCGTTGCGGTCAGGGCGAGCGCGACAGCAAGCGGAAGTGCGTGAATCAGCCAGGGAACGGCGCGGGGCAAGGTCATGTGGTTGTGTCCCCGCACCATTGCCGATCGTTCTGCCATAAATTCGACCGCGAGCGTTGAACACTTTGTCTGCGACCGGGGACGTACAGGAGATGACCTCATCGGTAGCAGCCAGCGCGGCCGACATGCCGATATCTGGCGTAGCCGAGGACGAGCTTGTATCCCGCGTACGTGCGCGGGATGTCGATGCAATCGCGCGCATCTATGACGCACATCACCAGGCCCTGCGTGCCCTCGCGCGCCGGCTGGTCGGCGATGACGGTATCGCCGAGGACCTGGTCCACGAAACGTTCATCGCGCTCCCGAGCGCGATCCGTGGGTTCCGCGGCGATTCGTCGCTGCGTACGTTCGTCATGGGGATCGCCGTCAACCGCGCGAAGAAGTACATTCGCGCGGCGACCCGGCGGCGCGCAGCATACGAGCGCCATGCCTCGCAACCCGCACCCCCGGATGCCGTGGGCCCCGACGTCGCGCTCGCGCGGCGGCAGCTCGCGGCGGCACTTCACAACGCGATGGACAAGCTGCCGCACGATCAACGTGTCGCATTCGTCCTCTGTGAGATCGACGAGCTGACGTCGGGCGCGGCGGCAGCGATCGTCGGATGTAAAGAAGAGACGATCCGGACGCGCCTGTTCCACGCGCGGCGCAAGCTGCGCGCCATCCTCGAAGCGGAGGAGCTGCGATGAACCTGCACGATGCAGTTGGTGCAGTCCGCACGGAATCGCTCGAGCGGACCGGCAAGAGCGGCGCGACCCGCGCGCGCGTGCTCGAGAACATCCACAGGACGCCGAGCCGTCGCCTGCACGCCGCGGTCGCCGCGGTGATCGCGAGCCTGTTCGGCGCGAGCGCGTTCGCGTTCTACGCGCGAACACCGGCGGCGCCTCCGCCACAGGCGGCTGCGATCGCCCTCGAGACGACGGCCGCGGAGACCGCCGAGACCAGCGAGGCGAGCCCGCCGCGCGAGGTCACGACCATGCGGATCGAGGCGCCGCCGCCGGTCGAAGTCGAGACGTCGCTCGGCACTGCCGCCGAGGTCGCGCCACCGCCCGCGCCGCCGAGGCCCGCGCGCGCCGTCGAGCGAGATGCCGAGCTCGCGCTCTATGGCGAGGCGCATCGCGCGCACTTCATCGACAGGGACATGACCCGCGCGCTCGCCGCGTGGGATCGCTATCTCGCCGCGATGCCCGATGGGCGGCTCGCCCCCGAGGCGCGCTTCAACCGCCTCGTCGCGCTCGTCAAGCTCGAGCGCTGGGACGAGGCCGCGCGTGCGATCGAGACCGTCGACGCGAGCAGCCGCCCGGCAGATGTCGAGCGGCTACGCGCGTTGATCTCGTCGCACTCGAATTAGTCGCGCGCAGCGAGTGCGCGCTTGACGAGATCCTTCGGGACGGTGACCGCAGGAATCTTCGTCTTGCCCTTGGGCCGGCCAAACCACGAGCGCGTGTCGGCGTCGAGCCCGAGGCCATGCATGTAGTTGTAGATCGCGCGGCGCAGGCCGGCGGCGAAGAAGTCGTGATCGCAGCCGGTCGGATCGTCGAACGCGACCTCGTTCTTCGCAAACGTCACCGCCGGCGCCTTGCGCAGCGTGATGCCGTAGAGGTCGGGCGCCTTGCCGATCGGGCTGTGCGCGGTCGCCGCGAACCGGTGCCAGAACGCCGACTGGATGCAGCCCTCGGCGAACAGCTGGCGCACGCGCTCGAGCGCGTCGACGGTGTCCTGCGCGGTCTCCGTCGGAAAGCCGTACATGAGGTACGCGTGGACCATGATGCCGGCGTCGGTGAACGCGCGCGTGACGCGGGCGACCTGCTCGACGGTGACGCCCTTCTTCATCAGCTGGAGCAGCCGATCCGATGCGACCTCGAGGCCGCCGCTGATCGCGACACAGCCGGAGCGCGCGAGCAGCTTGCACAGCTCGGGCGTGAATGACTTCTCGAAGCGGACGTTGCCCCACCACGTGATGACGACGTTGCGCTCGATCAGCTTCTTCGCGAGCGCCTCGAGCGCGGCGGGCGGCGCTGCCTCGTCGACGAAGTGAAACCCGGTCTGCCCGGTCTCCGCGATCAGCGCCTCGATCCGATCGACGAGCACGTCGGCGGGCGCGCGCTCGTAGCGATTGATGTAGTCGAGCGTGACGTCGCAGAACGTGCACTGCCGCCAGTAGCAGCCGTGCGCGATCGTCAGCTTGTTCCACCTGCCGTCGGACCACAGGCGGTGCATGCGGTTGAGCATCTCGAACAGCGACAGGTAGCGATCGAGCGGCAAGCCGGCGTAGGTCGGCGTGCCGGCATCGCGGATCGGGATGTCGTGGAAGTCCGCCGTCGAGACCAGCTCGACCTTGCCGGCGCGGCGGACGAACGTGCGGAACAGCGGCTTCGTCTCGTCGCGGAGGTGCGCGAGGAGCGCGAGCATCGGTGCCTCGCCGTCGTCGAGCGTGATGAAGTCGACGTAGTCGAACACGCGCGGCTCCGACAGCTCGCGCAGCTCGGTGTTGACGTAGCCGCCGCCGAGCGCGACACGCACGCCGGGCGCCACCGCCTTGATCGCGCGTGCGATGCGGAGTGCGCCGTAGACGTTGCCGGGAAACGGCGCCGTCAGGCCGACGACATCGGGGCGATGCTTCTCGTACAGCTCGCGCGCGAGCTCGTCGAGCATGTCGTCGACGAGCGTCGGGTCACCTTCGAGTGCCTCGTGCAGAGGATCGAACGTCGGCGTGCTCGATGCGAGCGCCTCGCCGTAGCGTGCGAGCTCGAAGTCGGGCGAGATGCCGTCGCGGATCGCGTCGGCGAGGTCGTCGATGTAGAGGCTCGCGAGGTGCTTCGCGCGGTCGGCGAGGCCGAGGTCGCCGAATGCCCAGGCGAGTGGGTCGGCCTCGCGCGCGCCCGGGCCGTCGTCGATCGCGGCGAACCGAGGCCCCTCGGGCAGGACGTCGCGGCCGACGATGCGCAGCGCGAACCCCGAGTCCTTGCCCTGGAGAAATCGCACCACCGCGTCGACCGTCGCGACGTAGGCGTCGCCGTTCGCGAGGAAGTGCGCGATCGACGGCGGCATCTCGATCTCCTCGTCCTCGTCGAGATCCGCACGCATGTCGGCCTCGCGCGCCCTCAGCTCGGCGAGGATGCGAGCGATGCCGGCACGGCTGAAGATGCGCAGGAACAGCTCGATCGCGGCATCCGCCTGCGCGACCTCGAGCCCGAGCCGCTCCTGATGCTGACGGAGAAACCCGGTCAAGTACGCCGTCGCGGGGTACGGCGTGTTGAGCTGGGTCATCGGCGGCGTGACAAGGAGCAGGCGCACTCGGCCCCAAGGTAGCGCGTTCCGCGCGCCCAGGTGCTAGGTTCCGAGCCTCCGTGCGGCTCAACAAATTCCTGAGCGAGAGTGGTGCTTGCTCGCGGCGCGAGGCCGACGAGCTGATCGCGGAAGGCCGGGTGACGGTCAACGGCCAGCCCGCGGTGCTCGGCACGCAGGTCAACGACGGCGACGAAGTGAAGCTCGACGGCGAGCGCGTCGGTCAGGCGCGCAAGAAGGTCAAGCCCGTCTACATCGCGCTCAACAAGCCGGTCGGCATCACGTGCACGACCGAGCGGCACGTCGAGGGCAACATCGTCGACTTCGTGAACCACACCGAGCGCGTGTTCCCGATCGGCCGGCTCGACAAGGACTCCGAGGGGCTCATCCTCCTCACCAACGACGGCGACATCGTCAACGAGGTGCTCCGCGCCGAGCACAACCACGAGAAGGAGTACGTCGTCGCGGTCGACCGCCCGATCACGCCGGACTTCGTCGAGAAGATGTCCGGGGGCGTGCGCCTCTCCGACGCGACGACGAAGCCGTGCAAGGTCCGCCCGCTCGGACCGAAGCTGTTCAACATCACCCTCACGCAGGGCCTCAACCGACAGATCCGGAGGATGTGCGAGGCGTTCGGCTACACGGTCGAGGCGCTGCAGCGCGTCCGCATCATGCACATCAAGCTCGGCCAGCTGCCGATCGGCCGGTGGCGCAATCTCTCCGAGCAGGAGATCGCGCCGCTGTTGCCGAAGGCGAAGCCGGCGCGGCAGCCGCAGGGGCGGCCGCCGGGTGGACCTTCGCAAGCTCGGCCGCAGCAGGGTCGACCGCAGCAGGGTCGGCCGCAGCAGGGTCGACCGCAGCCGGGTCGGCCGCAGCAGGGACAGGGCGGATGGCACGGAGATCGCGCGAACAGCCGGCACGAGCGTGGGCCTGCTCACAATCAGGGACGCTCTCGCCGTAGATAGTGACGATTTCGGCGAAGGGTCGGCGCGTTGCGGGCACGAGGGGGAAAACGAGGAGGATGCGATGACCCTGACTTCACGTGCCGCGCTCTTGGCGCTCTGCGCGGCCGCCGGCTTTGGATGTAGTAGCGATAGCTCGTCGACCCAGGTGATCACCGGTCGCGTGAGCACGAGCGCGATCGCGGTGCGCGCGGTGAGCGGATCGGACGTGATCGCCGCCGCGCAGGTTCGCACCGACGGCTCGTTCACGATCGCGCTGCCCAAGGGTAAGACGTATCGGCTCGAGGTCCTGTCCTCGGCGGGCGTCCACCACGTGATGAGCTATCAGGGCCGCACGCCGCACGACCTCGCGTTCACGGTCTGCAATCCGCAGCCTCCATTCGACACCGGCATGCTGACGCCGGGCATGGGCGGCGGTGGCGGCAACACGCCGACCTGCGATCCGGCGATCGACCCGAACTGCGCGCCGTGCGATCCGACGAGCGATCCGAACTGCAAGCCGGCCGACTGCATGGCCGACGGCACGTGCTGCACGCCGGGCGATGCAAACTGCGGCTGGCCGTGCGACCCGATGACGGATCCCAACTGCGGTCAGCCGTGTGACCGGACGACCGATCCGACGTGCGGCTGGGGCTGCGACCCTGACGATCCCAACTGCGTCACCTGCGATCCGGCGGATCCGGACTGCACCCCGCCGTGCAATCCGATGACGGACCCGAACTGCGGCGGCGGGCCGACCTGCGATCCGATGACGGACCCGAGCTGCGCGCCGCCGTGTGACCGTTTGACGGACCCCAATTGTGGTCAGCCGTGCGATCCGATGACGGATCCGAACTGCGCGCCGCCGTGCAACCCGCTGACCGATCCGGGCTGTGGTGGCGGCGACCCGACCTGCAACCCGATGACCGACCCGAACTGTCTGCCGCCGCCGCCGATCTGCATGGACCCGACGGATCCCTACTGCAACTGCGACGCGAATGGCACGTGCCCGCCGCCGACCTGCGATCCGGCGACCAACGCGATGTGCCCGCCGCCACCCCCGCCGCCGTGTACCGATCCGATGGACATCACCACGTGCCAGGATCCGTGCATGGCTGACCCGGTTCAGTGCGGCTGCGCACTCGGCGATCCGAACTGCTGGCCGGCGCCACAGCCCCCCGAGTGCGATGCCGACGGCATGTGCAGCGGCAACGGCATGTCGCCGCAGTTCCCGCCGGGCGACTTTGGTTGCGAGGAGTTGCCGTAACGTGAACCGCGCGCCGGCGGTGCTCGTGTTCCTGCTCGGGCTGTCCGGAACGCGGACTGTCGGGGCGGAGCCGTGCCCGCCGCGGGCGCAGCTCGAGGGCGACCGTGAGGCAATCGAGCGCGTGTCGCGCGAGCTCGCGAAGCTCGGTGTCGCGATCGCGCCGGCGACCGCGACCTGTCCGTCGCTGCAGGCGCGCGTCGAGCTCGATATGAGCGGTGGCATCGCGGTCGCGGTCCATGCCGCCGCGCAGCGGAGCGAAGGTCGCATCGTCAGCGACCCGGTGCTCGCGGCCGCGTGGATCGACTCGTGGGTGCGCGACGACCTCGACGTCGCGCGATGGCCAGGGCCGACGACGGTCGCTGCAGCCGCGATGGCCGCACCCGCGGTGGCGTCGATCGCGCCGCCGTCGGCGACCGCACCGCGCGATGTGCCTGCGCCGGCCGCTGTGCCGGCAACGCCGCTACTCGCACGCGTGACGATCAGCGCCTCCTACGAGCTCGCGGAGGCGAGCGACGGATCGTCATTCACCGGGTTCGGCGCGTCGGCCTGCGTGCA
>JABFXX010000143.1 GCA_013368795.1 Kofleriaceae bacterium | reverse complement strand
GGACGGCTCGACGAACAACACGCTGCGCAACAACATCCTGCTCGACCCCGCGCCGAACAAAGGCGCGATCGACATCTGCGGCGCGTGCAAGGCCGGCATGGTGTCGGAGAACAACGCGGTCGTCGGCAAGTTCGTGATCGACGGCAACATGATCGATCTGGCGACGTGGCGTTCGCGCACCGGCCTCGACATGACGTCGTTCGTCGCGACCGATGCCGATCTGTTCACGAGCGCGACCGACCTGACGCTCAAGGCGACCTCGATGGCGATCGATCGCGGCGTCGCGACCGACGCGCCGGAAACCGACCTGATGGGCACGACGCGCCCGCAGGGCGCTGCGGTCGACATCGGCGCATACGAGCGCTGCACCGGCACCTGCACGGGCGGTGGCGACGGCAACGGCGGCGGTGATGGCACCGGCGGCGGAACGGGCAGCGGCGACGGCAGCGACACCGGCTCGGACTCGGGCTCGGGGTCGGACTCCGGTGACGGCGGTCCCGACTACAGCGGCCCTGAAGTCGACGACGCTGCAGCGGGCTGCAACGCGGGCGGCGCTGGATCGGGATTGATCCTCGCGCTCGGCGTGTTCGGCGCGGGCGCCGCGATGGGCCGCCGCAAGAGCCGCCGCTGAAGAAACGAAGCGTCCGACTCGCAGGCTTGCATTGCCGTGCAGACGCGACCGAGAGGGAGCTACCGAGAGCCGGTCACGCGCCTGCGAGTCGAACGCTTCACGAACATATGAACCATCGGCGACCGAAAAGGATGCCCGCCGAAATAGTTCGTAACGAATATTTTCTACACCGCGCTCTGCCGCGTTTAGAGCAGTGCGGACATGTCGGCGGGCAGCGGTGCATCGGCGCTGACAACACCCCCGTTTGGGTGTGGCAGGGTGATGCGTGCAGCATGCAGCGCGTGTCGCGGCAGCACGAACAGCGCAGCAAGCGCGGGCGTGAGGCCGCTCGCGCAGTACTCGATGAACGCGTCGTCGCCGTGCGTGTAGATCTTGTCGCCGACGATCGGAAAGCCCGACGTGGCGAGATGCGCGCGGATCTGATGTTGCCGTCCGGTCACCAGCGTGCAACGAACGAGCGAGTACTGCTCGCCCGCGCGCTCGACGACGACCTTCGTGATCGCTGAGAGGCCTCGCGGATCGGGCAGCATTCGCACGTGCGGCAGCCGCGTCGCGTCCGCTTCGGTCGATAGCCGCAGCGGAATGTCGAGCGTCGTCTCGACATCCCACGGCGGCTTGCCGTGCACGACCGCGAGGTACTGCTTCGTCGTCTTGTCCTTCGACGCGATCGCGCCCTTGAGGAACGCGGCCGCTTCGCGATCGCGCGCGAGCACGAGGCACCCGCTCGTCTCGCGATCGAGGCGGTGACAGATCTGCAGCTCGTCCTCGTCGGGATAGCGCTCCCACATCACGCGGGTGAGCGTGTTGAAGTAGAACTTCGCGGTCGAGTGGACGGGCAAGCCGAACGGCTTGTCGATCACGCGCATCCGCGCGTCCTCGTGCAGCACGGTGAACGTGCGAGGGCAGGGCGGCTCGGCGCGCGCCGGCCGGCGGATGATGAAGTGATCGCCGGCCGCGATCTTCGTCGCCGGCTTCGGCGCGAACCCGTCGGCGCGCCGCAGCTGGGTGTCGATGATCGCCTGGATCTTCGTGCGCGACAGCCGCGGAATCTGCGTCTTCACGTAGTGATCGAGCCGCAGGCCCGCGAGCTCCTCGGGGACGTGGAGGTGGCGCTCGATGATCTTCGGCTTGCCGGTCTCGTCGAGGTGCGAGGTCAGACCGAGGTCGACGCCGGGATACGCAGCGTACGCGGCGAGCTCGAGCGCGCTTGCGGCGGGCTCGGCTCCTTCGATCTCGTCGGCGACATCGTCGTCGACATCGTCGCGCTCCTCGGCGTCGCTACTCTTCGGTGTCGTCATCGACACCCGCAGCCTCGATGTCGTATTTCTTCATCAGCTTGCGGAAGTACTTGCGGTCGATGTCGGCCGCGCGGGCTGCGTGCGAGATGTTGCCGGAGTTGCGGCGCAGCATCTGGAGGATGTAGTCGCGCTCGAAGGTCGCGACCCAGCGCTCCTTGGCGTCCTTGAACGTCACGCCCTCGGAGAGCAGCTCGTCGGGAGTCTGCGGGGGCGTCGGCGACAGTGCGGAGCCGACGGTCGGGTTGCCGCCGGTCGGCTGACGCGGCAGCGGGCGCGCCGACGGCTGCTCCCTCACCGGCTGCGGCTTCGCGGTGCGCACGTAGTCGGGCAGATCCGACAGCTCGATCAGCTCGTGGCTGCAGAACGAGACCGCGCGTTCGATCACGTTGACGAGCTCGCGCACGTTGCCGGGCCACGGGTAGCTCTGCAGTGCGGACATCGCATCGCGCGCGACGCCGCGGACGCGCGGTCCCGCATTGCCGCGGTTGTACGAGCCGGTCTCGATGAAGTGCTGGACGAGCAGTGGGATGTCATCGGCGCGATCGCGCAGCGACGGGAGGTGCAAGCGCACGACCGACAGGCGGTAGAACAGATCCTGGCGGAACCGGCCCGCGCGCACCTCGTCCTCGAGGTTGCGGTTCGTCGCGGCGATGATGCGGACGTCGACCTTCTGCGCCTTCGCCGCGCCGACGCGGCGGACCTCGCGCTGCTCGAGCGCGCGCAGGAGCTTCGGTTGCAGATCGAGCGGCAGCTCGCCGAGCTCGTCGAGGAACAGCGTGCCGCCATCGGCCTGCTCGAACAGGCCCGTGCGCGTCATCATCGCGCCGGTGAAGCTGCCCTTCTCGTGGCCGAACAGCTCGCTCTCGATCAGGTTCGGCGGCACGGCGCCGCAGTCGAACACGACGAGCTCGTTGCGCGAGCGCGGCGACAGCGAGTGGATCGACTGCGCGACGACCTCCTTGCCGGTGCCGGTCTCGCCGTCGATGACGACGGTCGTCGCGGTCGGCGCGATCTTCTCGATGATCGAGTAGATCTCGCGCATCTTCGAGTTCGCGCCGATCAGGCTCCCGCAGCGGTCTGCGCGCGATGGGACGATCTGGACTTCTTCCTCGCGCGCGTTGAACCGCAGCTGGCTCTGGCCGACGGCGACGATGCAGCCGGGTTTGAGGAAGCCCTCGCGGACGCGGACCTTGTTGATGAACGTGCCGTTCGTCGAGTGGTTGTCGACGAGGACGTAGCCCGTATCGTCCTGGACGATCTTGCAGTGGTACCGCGAGACCGTGTCGTCGTTCAGGACGACGTCGTTGTCGTCCATCGAGCCGAGCTTGATCTCCTCCTTGTCGAACACCCACTCCTGACTCGGATCGTCAACGCCCTGCAGGATGCAGCGGCGCAGGTGCAAGGTCGGCCCTCGATCGAGGTAGCTGACCTTGGTCGGAGGAACGAAGTCTGGGAACTTCTTCATAAAGCCCGCGGCTCGTCGCCATCATACTCGGAAACGCGCCGCTTCGGCAGGTCAGCGCCGGCTCCCGCCGCCGCGGCGCGCCTGGCGCGTCGGCATGGTCTCGGTCGCCGGCATGCCCTTCGCGATGCGCATCAGCTTGCCGCGCTCGGTCCAGGTCGCGACCGCCGCCTCGCGGTCCTCGAACGACGCCGCCGCGATCGCCTTGGGCGATAGCTGCGTCGCGTACAGGACGACGCGGCGATCGTTCGGGTTCTCCGGCGAGATGGCCTCGCGCTCGCCGAACGTGACCATCACGATGCGGTCACTGCGCACGCCGCTCTGCATCAGGCGCCGCCGAACGGCGTCCATCCGCCGCATCGCGAGGTCCTCGTTGTAGACGGCCATGCCGCGCTTGTCGGTGTGGCCCTCGAGGACGAGGCGGTGTCGCGGATGCGACTTCAGCCACCGCGCGGCGTGATCGACCTGGTCGTAGCCGTCGGCGGTCATCACCGCCTTGTCGAACGCAAACGAGACGACGTCGCCGGGCTCGATCTTCTTCTGCGGGCCATTCGACGCCGTTAGCGAAGGATGAACGTACGGTCGCGGCGCCCCACCTACGAAGTCAGGGGCCGTCGTGTCTGCGAGTGCAGCCGACGTGAAGAGCAGCGAACCGACAACTAGTTTCATTGTCGTCTTCATGCTCGGTACTAAGAGCATCGGCTGTGCCACCGCACGCCGAGCGAAAAGCGGCACGCACGATGCTTTGTCATCGATCATGCCCGCGATTCGTGCCCGCCAAGTCAAACCGTCGCCGGAAGAAGTTCCGGGCGCAGAGAGATTCGTGCCCGACAAGCACACGCTGCCGGTGCTTCGTTCTGCGGTTCAGACGTGCCGAGGTTGCACGTTGTACAAGCACGCCACACAGGCGGTGTTCGGCGCGGGATCGGCGGCGTCTCGCGTGATGCTCATCGGCGAGGTGCCGGGAGACTCCGAGGACCTCGCAGGCAAACCGTTCGTCGGTCCGGCGGGCAGACTCCTCGACGAAGCGCTCGCGCTCGCGCAGATCCCTCGCGACGAGGTGTACGTGACCAATGCGGTGAAGCACTTCAAGTTCACCCGCCGCGGCAAGCGCCGCATTCACGACAAGCCGACGCGCTACGAGATCCAGGCGTGCAAGCCGTGGCTCGGCGCCGAGCTCGAGGCGGTCGAGCCCGATATCGTCGTGGTGATGGGCGCGACCGCGGCGCAGTCGCTGCTCGGCCCCAGCTTTCGCGTGACGAAGGAGCGCGGCCACGCGCTGACGACCGAGCTCGCGCGCTGGACGTTCGCGACCGTGCATCCCGCCGCCGTGCTGCGCGCGCCCGACGACGAGGCTCGGCGCGCCGCGAAGGAAGAGTTCATCGCCGACTTCGACGTGATCGGCGACTACTTCAAGAAGCTTTGATCTTGCGCCGCGCGACCACGATCGCGACGCCGGCCGCGACGACGCCGCCGAGCGCGATCCAGATCCAGCGCGGGGCCTTCGCGCCGTGGGCCTCTCCGGCCGCCGCGCCGCCGCATGTGCCGACCATCGGCGCGCTCGCCGCCGACGTGTACTCGACCTCGAGGCCCTCGTCGGAGAGCGGGCCGCCGGGCCCGACGAACCGGAAGTCGTGGCTCGGGTCGTCGGCATCGCCGACGTGCGCGCGCGATACCGTGACCCCGGGGCTGTCCTCGACCTTGACCTCGGTCTCGCCCGGTCGGGGCACGCGGAACTGGTCGCGGACCCGGATGCGATGCGCGCCGGCGCCGTGCGAGCCGCAGAGGTACGCGACCATGTCGATCGAGAACGAGCCGGCGGCGACCTGGTCGCTGCCCATGCCGACGTCGACCGTGCGCCACGTCAGCCGCACCGGCTTGCCGTCGATCTCCACGTCGACCGCCGCCGCGACCTGCGACGCGAGGTCATCGCCGAACCGCCGGGCCTCGCCCTCATCGATGCGGCCGTTGCCGTCCTTGTCGATCGTCTGCCGCGCCGAAGCGCCGGGAATCTCGCCGAAGAACACCGTATAGGCGATGCGCGCGCCGTCGCCGAGCGGCGTGACCTTGATGTAGCGATTGTTGTCATCGACCGATGGGGCCACATGACCCGAGAGGATCGTCACAGCCGCAACAGCTAGCGCCCCTTTGAGAAAGGTCATTGACCCGCGTTTAGTCATCGTGCTCAAGTCCGCGACGAGGGTACCCCATGAAGAAGCTTGCTCTTTGTCTATTGGTCGCGAGTGCGTGTGGCGGCAGCGATGACCCGCAGGTCCTGTTCACGCCGAAACCCGAATGCATGGGGGAGGCGATCGGCACGCCGGGCACCGGCAAGCACCAGCAGGTCATCTCCAAGCTCGCGATCGGCAGCGTCGAAGACGGCTTCGATCTCGACAACGACGGCAAGCCCGACAACAAGCTCGCCGCGGTCTCGAGCCTCGCCCAGAGCTCGATCGACGACTCGTTCAAGAACTACGACATCCTCATTCCGATCGAGTTCTTCGACTTCGACACCGTCGGCAAGGACGAGTGCGTGAAGTTCTCGATCTACCTCGCCGACTACGTCACCGACACCGACGGCGACGGCAAGAAAGCGTACATCGACGGCGGCGACTGCAACGATCACGACGCCAACATCAAGCCGGGCGCGGCCGAAGTCGTCGACGGCAAGGACAATGACTGCGACGGCCTCGCCGACGAGGACGGCCAGAACGCGCCGAACACGACGGACACCGCCGACGTCGATCAGGACGGCCAGTCGGTCGCGCAGGGCGACTGCGACGACCACAACGCGATGGTCAAGAAGGGTCTCGCCGAGGTCTGCGGCGACGGCCTCGACAACGACTGCGACGGCGTCGCCGATCGCACGAACGACGGCGCGGGCGGCTCGAGCGCGTGCAGCCCGTTCGACGGCACGCAGGACCTGACGCTCGACCCGCTGTCGCTCGACCAGGGCGGCGCGCCACTCATCTCGTTCAAGGACGGCACGGTCGACGCGAGCAACAAGCTCGTCGCCGGCCCGTCGGTGTTCAGCGTCAACATCCCGGTCGCCGACGGCATCAACCTCGACCTCCGCATCACGGGCGCGACGATCGAGGGCACGCTCGCGGCAGACGGCACGACGATGACCGGCAAGCTCGGCGGCGTGATCGACGCGAAGACGGCGGACACGATCCGCGGCCTCGACGTCGACGCGATCGGCCTGACGCCGGAGAACTCGCTGCTCGACGCGACGTTCGCGAACCTCCTCGGCCCGCTGCTCGCGCTGCCGAAGGCGAACGCCAATGTCCTCAAGATGTACGCCGGTTGCCGCACGCCCGATATCGATGTCGATGGCGACGGTCTCGAGGCGTTCTGCGACTCGAACCCGAACGACATGGACAAGTCGGTCGACATCTGCATCGACGGCGACGGCACCGTGGTCAAGGACGAGAACGGCACGCAGTGCTCCGAGGCGATGAAGGACGGCAAGCCGCGCTTCGTCGATGGCATCTCGGTCGAGCTGAACTTCCAGACGACGCTCGTGAAGTCGATCAAGAAGTAATTCGTCCACCTGGTCGTGGACATTGACGTGAACGGCGACGTGGACCTGGTCGCCGCGCGTTGACGCGACTGGAGGCGTCGCCCCGAGTGGCTGCCTCCGCGCACGCGGACCGAGCCTCCAGCCGCATGGCGACGGCCTCGCGGGGGCGAGTGCTCGGTAACGATCGCTCCACGGCCACGAGGACGACAGGTTCGAGCAAACGAGCTAAGGTCCGCGCATGCTTCCGCTGCTCCTCGCGTCCGCGTCGCCCCGGCGCCGCGAAATGCTCGAGCGAGTCGGCGTGCCTCTCGAGGTACGCCCCGCCGACGTCGATGAATCGCCGAAACCGGGCGAGGATCCGGCGGCGTACGTCGCGCGCATCGCGCACGACAAGGCGATCGCGGTATCGCGTCATCCCGGCCAGTGGACGCTCGCGGCCGACACGACGGTGACGATCGACGGCGCGATCCTCGGCAAGGCCGAGTCAGACGCCGAGGCCGCCGACATGCTGCGCCGGCTGGCGGGGCGCGTGCATCAGGTCATCACCGCGTTCACGATCCTCGGCGAGGGCCGCCACGACGAGACGGTGCGCAAGGACGGCCTCGTCACGAGCGATGTCGTGTTCGTGCCGATGACCGAGCTCCTGATCGCCGACTACGTCGACAGCGGCGAGTGGAAGGGCAAGGCCGGCGCGTACGCGATCCAGGGCATCGGCGCGGCGCTCGTGCGCGAGGTCCGCGGCTCGGTGACGAACGTGATCGGGCTGCCGCTGGTCGAGGTGCTCGAGGCGCTGCACGCGGTCGGCGCACCGTCGGCGCGGCTGGCGCACGGAGTCGCGCAATGACGATCGCC
Source organism: Kofleriaceae bacterium (assembly GCA_013368795.1). Taxonomy (GTDB): domain Bacteria; phylum Myxococcota_A; class Polyangia; order Haliangiales; family Haliangiaceae; genus JABFXX01. Next base: position 236 of record JABFXX010000143.1, on the reverse strand, counting down.
GAGCGCTGGCGCGAGGTCCGCGCGAAGGTCGACGCGGCGTGCGAGCGGGCGGGCCGGTCGCCGGGCGAGGTCACGCTCGTCGCGGTCAGCAAGATGCATCCGGCCTCGGCGGTGCTCGAAGCGGCGGCCGCCGGCGCGATCGATTTCGGCGAGAACTACGCGCAGGAGCTCGCGACGAAGCGGACCGAATGCGCGGGCGCAGCGCCGGCGATCCGCTGGCACTACATCGGCCGCCT
>JABFXX010000685.1 GCA_013368795.1 Kofleriaceae bacterium | reverse complement strand
AAAAATCGCGCGGAAGGCGGATACGATCAACTGGCGTCGCGGGATGGCATCGCTGATCGGACGGTTACGCGTTGCGGTTGCGTTCCTCGACGAGAAAACGCTGTCAGACCCGCGTGCTAATTGTTGCCGAATTCATGTCGGGCAAGGTGCAGCGGCGGCGTCACGTACAACTCTCCCTCGACAGCGCGCGCGTGCCCGATGGCCGGCACGGCGGCTGGCGCCCCAACGCGGGCCGCAAGAAGAAGCGCGGGTCGACCTCGCACGCCGCGCGTCCCGAGTTTGCATCGCGCTTTCCGCAGCACGTCACGCTGCCTGTCGTTGCTGGTGTCCCGAGCCTCGCCAGTGACTGGCTCATGAAAATCATCCGGCGCACGATTCGCGACTCGCAGAAGGCTGACTTCCGCATCGTCGAGTTCAACGTGCTCGGCAATCACCTGCACCTGGTTGTCGAAGCTGCCGGCAAGGACGCACTTGCTTCGGGCATCTCGGGCTTCGAGATCCGTGTCGCCAAGCGCCTGAACCGTGCGTTGAAGCGAACCGGCAAGCTATTCGCGGAGCGTTATCACGCGCGCATTCTGACCACGCCGACGCAGGTGAGGAACACGCTGCGTTACGTACTCCTCAACCGCCGCCATCACGCCGCCGAGAAGTACGCCGCGAAGAACTGGATCGACCCGTGGTCGAGCGCGGCGTGGTTCGATGGCTGGGCGAAGCCAATCGTCGTCGACACGTGGTGGAAGCAGGAGCTTGCGAGGCTCGAACCGCCGACGCGACCCGCGAAGACGTGGCTTCTGCGCATCGGGTGGAAGAAGCTCGGCCTGATCGACTACGACGACCGACCGTCCTAGCTGGTACAAACGTCGTCGTTTGCGCCGGGGCGTGCCGCGTGGTTGGTCGTCCCGCGATCGCTGCGCGAGGCACTCGTCTTCGACACGAGGTGGATGCAGGAACTCGCGAGGCTCGAGCCGCCCACGCGCCCAGCGACGACGTGGCTCCTGCGTGTCGGCTGGAAGAAGCTCGGGCTGATCGATTGCGACGACCGACCGGTCTAGCGGTCCGAGGCGCATATCATCGCGCGATGCCGCAGCAGATCCTGGAGCTCACCGGCGACGACACCACTCGGCTGTCGGACCAGTTCGCGCTCGTCCATCAGCTCGCGCTGTCGACGCTCGGTCGCGGACTCGCACAGGATGAGAGCGATCTCGGTGTGCTTCAGGCGCTGCTCGACGCCGGCGCGCTGACGCGCGAACAGACCTACGAGCTGCAATCGATGGGCGTCGTGTTCGGCTTCCGCCTGCTGTCCGCCCTCGAAGGGCTGGATTGGGCGATCGTCGAGGACGAGTACGGTCGCGACCCGGCACTCCGCTATCTCGACACGTCGATCCTCCTGTTCCCGCTCACGATGATCTCGAAGCGCGTCGAGGCGGGTACCGACGTCGATGTCGCGGGACTGTTCCGCACGATCTGTGACGGTTTCGACGACGTGCGCCGCAGGATGGGCGTGTCGGTGAGCTGAAAGTCGCGCGCGCAGACCGCGCGCCGTGCTAGACCTCGAGCAGGTAGCTCATGCGCACCGTGTTCTCCTTCGCGTAGTCCTCGCCGGATCTCGGCTCACTGAGGACCCACCTGCGTCGCCCGCGCGACGCCGGAACGCTGGAGGTACGTCATGGTTGCGGCTTGTCCCGCGAACCAGGCGCCCGACGTGTCGATCGCGTCGGCGCTTGGATCGCTGCTTCATGTTCATCGTTTGATTCAAAGTTCCTACTGGCGGCTACAGGCACTCGTGCGCCTGGCGCCGCTCTACGATCGCTTCGGGCTCTCGCGCCACCGCCTGAACCGCGAGATCCGCGAGCTCGCTGCGCACGTCGGCACGTCGGCACGCATCGTCGCTCCCGACCGGCGCACACCGAGCGAGCGATTCATCGCACTCGCCGACGAGATCTGGGAGGCCGGCGATGCGTCGCGCCTGCCGGAGGCACAGTCGGCGTTCGCTCGGCTCACCGAGCATCACCGGCCGATCGGAGCTGCACACCTGGCGCGACTCGAGCTGCGGTTTCGCTCGGTCGACGCTGCGCTCGCGCGCGTGCGAGGGATCCGCGAGCAGGGCAGGCGATCGGGCGCGCTGCTCGTCGTCGTGCGCGGCGCGGTCGCGCTCGGCCGACTAGAGCTCGCGCGAGAGATCGCCGACATGATTTCGGCAGCAATGATGCGCGAGCGCGCGCTGCTCGCGATCGCCGAACAGCTTGTTGCGCGCGGGCAGGGGCGGCATGCCATGAAGATGCTGTCGCGCATCGCGATGCCGGGACTTCAGGCGGAGCGGTTCTGGCTCTATGCGCTGATCCGGCATCGCGGCCCGCATCCGCAGATCCGGCACTGGCGGTTCTTCCCTGATGCAATGATGCGCGCGAGCGTCGAGGAGCCAGCATGGGTTCGCGTCGGCGAGGCTCGACCGCCGGTGGCCACGCGCGTCGAGCTCATGAGGGCGGCGTTCTTCGTCGGCCTTCGACGGCGATTCCTCGACGAAGACTGCTTTCCGACGGACGCTGCGCGGATCGTGAGTCGATACGCCGTGACACCCGCGGCTCGGCGCGAGCTCGTCGAGCTGCTGCGCACGGATCCCGATGTCATCGAAGCGATCGAGACGCTGGGGCGGTTCGGTACGAAGCACCTAGCGGAGGCGCTGCTGGTCGAGTACGTCGGCCGATGCGCGCGCGAGCTGCTCGGAGCGGAAGCACCGGCGGCGCTCTGCGACGGCCTGACGGGTCGAACGGCGAGCTCGAACGATCCACGCTCGATCGAGCGTGCGCTGTACGACGAGGGCATCGCGTTGTCGCGCGAGTCGCGGCAGCGGCGGCGCGTGCTGATCGCGATCGCGCAGCACTGCATCCGGTCGGCATTGACCGCGCCGGCGACGTGGACGGCACCGGTGATCGATGCACGGCTTCGAACGCTCGCGCACCTGGAGGGAGAGCTTGCTCGCGACGCGCTCGCGAAACCGCTCGCCACATTGCCGCTTCCGAGTGCGTTCGCGCTGCCCGTCATCGAGACGCTGGCGCGACTCGACGCACGTACCGCTGCGAGCATCGTGCTCGGCCGCGCTGAAGAGTTGCGTGCAGGAGGGACCGACGTCGATCGCGCGCTCGTCGTCATCGAGGCGCATCGCGGCGTCCCGGTCGGGTTTGCCGATGCGTATGCGGCCGCCGCGCGGCGGGTCGGTGATCGCTTTCTCGGCGAGCTGTCCGGGCTGTGGAGGCGGCGCAACGGTGGCGCGGTTCCGCCGCTCGTGCTGCGCTCGCTCTCGCGCCGCGAGGTCGCACCGGCGACGCCGCAGGACATGCTCGACGAGCTCGCGGGCACCGTCGAGTCGTTCGGCGAGCAGGGGCATGTCGAGATCGTGGAGCGGGTCGCCTCGGAACGTGGGCTCCTGGAGCAGCTACTCGTCGCATCACCTGCACGCGTTCACGATCGGATTCGCGGCTGGGATCTGATGCGCTGGCGCATGCACCTGTACAGCGCCAAGTCGGTGTACAGCGGATCGATCGACGAGCCCCTCGTCCGGCGATGTGCGCGGCGCATCGGATGCTCTCCCGCGCTGCTCGCGTCCGGCGATCTCGTCGCTCTCGGCGCCGCGCCCGTTCGTTGGCTTCGCGTGGCCGGGGAGGACTATTGCGTCCGCCTGCTCGACAAGCGCCGCGACCTGCTCACGTACTTGCGCTTCGCCGACGTGCCGGTGCGGACCTGCTACCGGAGCGATCTCTCGATGTGGAAGAGCGAGACCCAGGCGCACACGGTTGCCGCGTGGAAGGATCCGCTGACGTTCTGTTTCCACATCGAACGTCGCGTTGCCGATGCGTACGTGCCGATCGGCTTCTCGTTCGGCGGCTTCGTCGACCTCGAGGGCGGCCTCGGCGTCGCGCTCAACGGGCTCTACATGAAGAACAATGGGGCGGAGCTCCGCTTCGGGGTCATCGACGCGATCGAGCGAACGTTCGATCGAATCGGCATCGCTCGGATCGGCATCACGGCGCGCTATCAGAGCCGCGGACCACTGCCCACGCGCTACGTTCGTACATCCGTCGCACTGACGCGCCTGCGCGCGCTCGAGCGAGACGGACGTCTGCTATCGGACTCGTTCGACGACGTCCAGCGCGACTACAACGAGCCGACGACGGTCAGCCACCTGTACTGGCGACGCCGACGCGAGTGACCTTGGCACCGGCCTGCTTCGCGAGCTCACTCGCGAGGTTCTGCACGGTCATTTCGCCGCTCACCTCGATCGCTGGCTTCGCGTCGGGCGTCAGCTGCACCGGAATCGCGCCGACGAGCGTCCAGCCCTCCGGCGACTCGTGCGCGTTGACGCCGAGGTAGACGGGCGCGACCTGCGACGCCGCGGCGATCACCGGGACGAGCGCCTCGGCCGGGGTCGCGACGGGCGCGAGCAGCGTGATCGTGTCGCCTTCGCCGGCGAGCTTCTTCAGCGCCGCCGGGAGATCCGCGAGCTTGGTCTGCGCGCCGGGATAGGCATCGGGCCCCATGTCGACCTGGATACCCGATGCGCCGAGGCGGGCACGCGGTAGCTTGCCGACGTAGAACGCGTCGGCCATCAGCGTGATCTGGACCGCGCCGACCTTCGACGAGACGCCGCGCTCGACGTCGGGGAGTACGAGGCCGGTGCCGGCGACGGAGACCGCGGGAAGCGGCAGCTCGAATGCGGCGGCCTTCGTCGCGGTGTCGCCGCCGCGTGCGGTCGCGGCGCGGGCGATGCGATCGAGCGCGTAGAACGGCGCGCTCATGAAGCGCGTGTCGGGGACGGCGCTGACCTTCTCCTTGCAGACGTCGCCGAGCTGGCGCCACGGCGTGCGTGCGTCGGTACCGCGTGCGTTGTCGAGGGTGCCGAGGAAACGCTGCTTGGCGTTGCCGTCGCAGAACCCGCAGCGCGCCATCGCCGCCTCGATGTCGGCACCCTTGGGTCCGCCCTCGGTGACGGGCGTGGCCCAGCGCAGGAGCGGCGTCCAGTCGCCGCAGACCTTGCAGCCGTCGATGATGATCTGCGGACGCGCGTCGAGCGCGGCCGACGCGGCGGCGTCGAGCGCCTTGTCGCACGCCTTCCAATCGACGTCGAACGCGGGGGCCGCGGAGCCGCTGCCCGCTGCGGGCTTCTCCTTGTTGCCGCCCTTGCACGCGGCGAGCGCGAGGATCGAGGCGGCGAGGGCGACGCGCATCAGCTGCGGTCGACTTCGAGGCCGTACTTCTTGACGAGGCGATGGATGTAGTTGCGATCGATGCCGGCCTCGGCGGCAGCGCGCGAGATGTTGCCGTGGTGGCGCGCGAGGAGCGCCGAGAGGTAATCGCGCTCGAACGCCTCGACGAGCTGCGCCTTGGCTTCCTTGAACGGCAGCTCGAGGACGTCGGGGTTCGACGCGCGCTTCGGCTCGTCGTCGCCGACCGAGACGGACGGCTGGCTCGGGCGCGGCATCGATCCGTCACCGAGGTCGGCGAGCGCGGCATCGCCGAGCGAGAGCGCGCGCTCGACGACGTTGCGCAGCTCGCGAACGTTGCCCGGCCAGTCGTGGCGCTGCAGCTGATCGATGAGAGCGGGGGACTGCGCGAACGAGCCGCGGCCCATCTTCTCGGCGAACCACGTCGCGAGGGCAGGGATGTCGGCCTTGCGCTCGCGGAGCGGCGGGACGTGCGTCGCGACGACGGCGAGCCGGTAGTAGAGGTCCTCGCGGAACTGGCCGGACTTGACCATCGCGCGCAGGTCGCGGTGAGTCGCGGCGATGACGCGGATGTCGACGTCGACGGACTGGGTCTCGCCGACGCGGCGGACCTGGCGGCGATCGAGGACGCGGAGGAGCTGCGGCTGCAGGTCGAGCGCGAGCTCGCCGATCTCGTCGAGGAAGAGCGTGCCGTGGTTCGCGGCCTCGATGAGACCCTGCTTGTCGGCGCCTGCGCCGGTGAACGAGCCCTTGGCGTGGCCGAACAGCTCGGACGCGATCAGCTCGTGCGGGATCGAGCCGCAGTCGACGACGACGAACGGACCCTTGTTGCGGCGAGAGTTGCGATGGACGGCCTCGGCGATCGCTTCCTTGCCGGTGCCGGTCTCGCCCTGGAGCAGGATCGTCGCCTCGGTCGGCGCAGCCTTCGCGAGCAGCGAGAACAGGCGCATCATCGGCTGCGTGGTGCCGAGGACGTCGCCGAAGCGATCGCCGGACCAGTCGCCGAGCTCGACGCTGGTGTCGACGGGCTCGACGTCGAGCTCGCTGTGCTTGCCGAGACGCAGGCGGGCGGCGCCGGTCAGGACGACGCTGCCGATGCGCGCGCCGCCGTGCTTGGTGCCGTTCGTCGTGTCGAGGTCGCGCACCTCGATGCCGTCGCGACGGACGCGAATCTCGAGGTGATAGCGCGAGACGGTCGCGTCGGTGAGCACGAGGTCGTTGTCGGCGTGGGTGCCGACCATGGTCGTGCCCTCGTCGAGCATGTGCTCCTTGCCCTGGTCAGGGCCGGAGACAACGCGGAGCCGGAACGAGCGCTCGAGCAGAAGCCCGCTCGCGTCGTCAGTGAGTAGCTGCGTGTGGACGGTACTCAAGATCCCTAGGCGGTTGTACCCCGACGGCGCATCAGGAATAAAGCCACGACGAGCACGAGCAGCGCGGGCGGACGATCGCGGCCGGAACTGCTTGAATCGCAGCAGCCGCCGCCGGGGTCGTCGAAGCCGAAGCCGCCGTCGGGCGCGCCGCCGTCACCGACGGTGGTGGCGTCGGGGAGCGTCGTGCCGGCGTCGCTGACACCGGCGTCTGGAAGATCCGTGCCCTCCCACATCGCGACCGAGTTGTACTGGAGCTCGCCTGCAACCACTTGGTGGCACTGCGTCTTGGTGACGTAACCTGCCTTGCGAACCGTGACGCATGCGAGGCGCGGCGTGATGTTCAAGAAGTCGTAGCTGCCGGTCGCATCGGTCGTGAGAGCACGGCCATCGTCGAGCGTGACCGTCGCGCCGGAGATCTTGCGGCTCGGCGTGTCGGTCGCGCAGTTGATGACGCTGTGCTTGCAGATGAGGCCGTAGAGCTCGCCCTTGGGCAGCGAGCCGTACTTGATCGCGAGGTGGTTCGCGACCGCGCGCTCGACGCCGTCGGAGGGCTGGCTCGCGAGCGCGCCACCGACGACGAGCGTCGACGAGCTGCCGCCGTCGAGCGCCATCGCCATGCCGGCACCTCGCGCACGCATGAACTCGGCGAGCTGCGCGGCCGTCATGCCGAGCGAGCTCTGCTGCCAGCCGTCGACGACGACGAGCCACAGCGTGTTGCCGTCGGGCGAGACGCCGATCGCGGTGCGCGGCGCCGGCTGGCACGGGATCGTGATCGCGTCGCTGCAGTCGAACGTCTGCGTCACCTGCGACTGGCGCACGAGCAGCGGCCGGCCCGAGAGCACGCCCTCGGTTCCCTCGGGGAGGTCGGCGGCGGCGACGACGTTTTCCGGCGGGACGATCGCGGCGAACGTGCGCTCGCCGGCGCGCCGCATGTGGAACACGGCGTAGCTCGCGTCATCGGCGGTCTGCGACCACACGTTGCCTTCGCCCATCGCGAGGCCGCGCGGGACGAAGTTGTTGACCGCGAACGGGCCGCCGTTGATCGCGACCTGCGCGCTCTTGCGCGCGGCGTAGTCGCTCGTCGTCTCGCCGCGATTCGCCTCGGCGGTCGCGTAGACCGCGATCTCCGCCGACGTCAGATCGACGCGGATGAGCCGGATGCGCTGGTCGACGTCGGTCCACGTCTCGCGGTGGATGCCCGGGTACGGGTCGCTCTGCGACTGCAGCGTCGGCGTCGCGCTCGCCGTGCTGGCGAGCGAGACAACAGCGGCGGCGACCATCAACCTCATGGCCGGCGCAGCATATAACGGCTAGTTCGCGACGACCGAGGTTCCCGCTTTGACACGGACTTGCACCTGACGAGTGCCTTCGGCGTCGACGACCGTGACGGTGCGAGGTCCGACCTCGAGCGTGACCTTCTTCACCTTCTTGCCGTCGACCTGCAGCTGCTTGCCTTCGCCGGCCTCGACGCTGCCGAGCTCGAACCGTTCGGTCGCTTCCTTGCCCGTCGTCTTCACCTGGCGCGTGATCTTCACGCCGGGCGCGACGAGCTCGACCTGATACGCGCCCGCGCCGAGCACGCACTCGGCAGGCACCGCGAGGTCCTTGCAGTGTGCGGCGCCGACGACCGAGACCCTCGCGTCGGACTGCGTCGACTCGAGCCTGAGCGGCGCGCCGGCGACGAGCTTGCCGGTCTTGACGATGCCGGTCGCACCGCGCGCCGGCGTGAACGCCTCGATCGTCGCCGGCACCATGCCCGGCATCGTCAGCGTGAACCGCTGCAGCTTGCCTGCCTCGACGAGCACCTCGGCCGGCGTCGTCACCGCGGCGAGCAGCTGACCGTTCTGCACGACCTGGGCGCCGGGCGGCTCCGACACGAGCTTGATCCGCGCGAACTCCGCCGAGACGGGAAGCGGCTGCACCATGCGCAGCTCCTGGCCCGGACCGGGCACCGAGAGCTTCGCGGTCGTCGCTTCGTAGCCGGTGCGCTTCAGCACGACGTCGACGTCGGTGCTCGGCGCCAGCGTCGTCAGCGTGACCGGCGTCGTGCCGACCTCCTTGCCGTCGATCTCTACGGTGGCGCCCGACGGCATCGAGTCGAGCACGACGGTCGCGGTGCGCGCGACGAGCTCGAACGTGTACGCGTTGGGACCCGCGGTCGGCTGGACGACCGCCTGCTTGGACTCGTAGCCGTCGAGCTTGGCGACGACCGGATACGCGCGGCCGACCTCGAGGCCCCGCACGACGACGGCGCCGTCGCTCGCGGTCCCCGCGTTGCGGCCCTCGACCTCGATCGTCGCGCCCTTGGGGATCGTCGTGAACGTGACCTCGGCCGTCTTCGGCTTGCCGAACAAGCGCGGCCACGCGGCGATGCCGATCAGCACGAGCACGGCGGCGACGGCGGCGAGGAGCGCACCGATCAGGCCGCGCGGCGGCGGGGGAGGCTGGGGCGCGCGACGGCGCTCGACGGGATGGCCCTGCGGCAGGCGCCGCGACGGTCCCGTCGCGAGGCGGCCCGCGGCGTCGATCTTCTCGGTGAAGAAGCCGAACTGCTCGAGCTGCAGCTTCGGCGTCTCGAGATCGAACACGCACGCTGCCTCGGTCGCGACGCCGGGCAGGACGTTGAAGTAGACGGTCGTCGCCGAGTTGGCCATCAGGTACAGGCCGAGGCCGGCGCCGCCCGCCTTGCGATCGATCTGCTGATCCGGCGACGCGTGGAGACACTTGTGGAGGTAGCGCAGCACGGTGCCGCGCTCGAGCGTGCCGAACGCGTCGCGCACGCTGACCGCGAACTGATGGCCGTCGCACGAGTACTGGACGACCGCCTTCTGCTCGAGCCGCAGCGAGATGCGCGTCTTCGTCGGAATCTCGGAGAAGATCTGCCTGCCCGCCTCGTCGACCGGTGCGTCGTAGAGCGCGTTCATGAGCATCTCGTCCATGCACTGCTCGATCGCCTCGCGATACTTGCGGCGCACGCCCATCAGCTCGGCAAACTCCGAGATCTGGGCGATGCAGAGCGACTTCTCCTGGTAGTCGCCGACGAGCTGGCTGTGGATCTGCGCGCCCCACGGCATCAGCTTCTCGAGGCCGAAGATGTCGCCCGCGAGCACGCGCGTCGCCATCGCCGAGAGCTGACGCGAGTCGAAGTCCTCGGCGACGAGCATGCCGGCGATGCGATCGCTCGACTGCATCACGTCGACGATCGCCGGGAGATTCGAGCGCGGCAGCACCGCGATCACGCGCGCCTCGCCAGACAGACGCGGCAGGATCTCCGCCGCTGCCGTCGCGAGCTCGCCGTCGAGATGCAACACGACGAGCGCTGCTTGCACGTCGCCTTTGCCGAGATCGTCGAGCGACAGATGCAGATCGACCGCACCACCAGCCGCCTTCAATGCGGTGGCCATCTGCTTCCCGAACGCCTTGTCGGGCGATACCGCGATAATCCGCCGCGCGAGCACCCAACCACCATCGTACCAGAGTCCACGCCACGGCTTGGCGAACTCTCGACGGGCGGCAGGACTTATCGAAGGGTCAGAAAGTGACCTGGCCCTGGACGCCGAGTACGACATCGAAGCCGTTCTCGGACCGGTACCGGTGACCGACGAGGTCGATCGCCGGGACGTGGAGAGGGTTCACTTCGTCGGTACCCGGATTGACCAGGTCGTTGTCGTCGGTCGGGCGATCGATGCCCGCGTCCGTGAACGTGATCGCGTGGTCCGTCTTCCAGACGAGGTCGCCGGTCACCGCAAACCGAACGTGTGGGCCGATCTGCGCGCGGAGGGCAAAGCTTGCGGTGGTCTCGAGGTAGTTCTCGATGTTCGTGATGCCGGGGTGGGACACCAATGTCGCGTCCGGGGTCCTGTCCGTCGGGTCGGGATTCAGGGCCAGGGGATGACTCGCAAGCCGAGGATCGCCTGCATAGGCGAACAGCTCCCACAGCTCGGTGTACTCGCGACCCTCGAAGTGGACGTCGGCGCGGCCGCCGAGGTCGAGGCTGATGCGCGTCTGGTCCGCGGGCTTGTCGACGGCGTACAGCTCGACGCCCATGCCGATGCCGGCCTCCGGGCTCTTCTGCCAGTTCGTCGCGCCATAGCCGGGGTCGTCGAACAGCGAGCTCGACTTGCCGGTCAGCGGCACGAGCCAGTGCATCTCCGCCCACGGCTCGGCCCAGCCGAGCTTCTTCGCGAACGTCGTCCAGAGCTTCAGCTGCTGCATGCCCTCCGACACGCCCTTGTTCGCCTCGGGCGCCATCGGGTCGAAGCGCATGACCTTGCCGACGGCGAGGCGCGCCTCGACGCCGATCTTCCAGGTCGGCTTCGTCGGATCCTGCGCCTGGTTCATCGGCGCGATGCCGAGGCCGACGTGGACCTGATCGAGGCCGTGCCGCACCGGGCCGCGGAACATGAGGTCACCGGTCGTCGCGGTGCCCGGGTCGCGCGAATCGAAGCCGTTGGCCGAGATGAGACCGTCGGTGACGGCGGTCGAGCCGGCGCGGTCGACGCCCTCGTCGAGCGTGATCTCGCGCGCCTGCTGGATGACGATCGGGAGCGCGAACGTGACGAACGTGTTGTTGAACACGCCGATCTGGAAGCGCGGCGTGATCGTGTGCCGGAACTGGCGGAACTTGAGGTCGCGCACCGTCGGCAGCGGCGCGTTCGGATCGGCGCTCGGGTTGCCGACGCGCTCGCGGACGAGCGAGCTCGAATCCAGCTCGTACGCGTAGTCGATCTCGGTGATGACGTCGACGGAGTCGTTCGTGGACGGTGCGCTCGCGTCTTCGGGCGCTTTACCGCCGGCGACGAGCGATGCCGGATTCGCGCGAGCAGCCAGCTCGAGCGCGCCAAGGACCACGAGCACCGTAAGCTGCTTGAGCACCCTGGTGCCGACTATACACGCCTCTAGCCTTCGCGATCGCGGAGGCCGAACTCCTTCATCTTCATCTGCAGGCTCTTGCGGCTGATCTTGAGCAGGCGCGCGGCCTGGGTCACGTTGCCGCCGGTCTCGTCGAGTGCCTTGACGATCAGCTCGCGCTCGACGCGGGCGGTCTCGGCCCGGACCACCTCCTTGAGCGAGCCGGAGATCTCGCCGCCTTCGTCGTCGTCGTCGATGACCGGGACGGGCTGGGACTGCGAGGCAAGCTCCTGGGCGGCCGAGGCCAGCTGCAGGTCGGCGCGCTCGATCCGGTCGCCCTTGCAGAACAGGATCGTTCGCTCGAGCACGTTCTCGAGCTCCCGGATGTTGCCGGGCCAGTTGTGGGCCTCGAGCGCCGCGAGCGCCTCGTCCGACACGCCGGTGATCGACTTCTTCAGCCGCTCGTTGAACTTCTTGATGATGTGCTGGACGAGCATCGGGATGTCGCCCGTGCGCTTGCGCAGCGGCGGAATCTGCAGCGGCACGACGTTGAGCCGATAGAACAGATCCTCGCGGAAGTTGCCGCGCTGGATCTCCTGCTCGAGGTCGCGGTTCGTCGCGGTGATCAGGCGGACGTCGACCTTGATCGTCTTCAGGCCACCGACGCGCTCGAACTCGCTCTCCTGGATCGCGCGCAGGAGCTTCACCTGCATCTCGACGGGAATCTCGCCGATCTCGTCGAGGAACAGCGTGCCGCCGTCGGCGAGCTCGAACCGGCCCGGCTTGCTCGAGGTCGCGCCGGTGAACGCGCCCTTCTCGTAGCCGAACAGCTCCGACTCCATGAGCGTCTTGGGGATCGCGGCGCAGTTGATCTTGATGAACGGCTGATTCTTGCGACTCGATTGCTCGTGCAGCGCCTTTGCAACGAGCTCCTTGCCGGTGCCGCTCTCGCCAGTGATCAGCACGGTCGATGGCGTGTCGGCGACCTTCTCGATCACTGCGAAGATCGCCTGCATCTCGACGGACTGGCCGACGAGGCCGAACCGGCCGCGCTGCTCGGACTCGCTCGTCGTGTACAGCGTCGGCTGCGGGGCGAGCCGGTTCGCGGCGGCCTGGCCGATCGCCTTGTCGACGATCACGCGGATCGAGTCCTGCTCGAACGGCTTCTCGATGTAGTCGAACGCGCCGGCCTTGATCGCCTCGACCGCCTGGCCGACGGAGCCGTACGCCGTGATCATGATGACCGGCACGTGCGGGTGCTTCTGCGCCGCCGTGCGCAGCACCTCCATGCCGTCCGCGCCCGGCATGCGGAGGTCGGTGATCACGACATCGACCTGACCCAGGTGGTCGATCGCCTCGAGCCCGCTCGCCGCCTGCACGACATCGTGACCCTCGCGCCGCAGCAGCGCGGTGAGGACGCGACGCAGGTTCTGCTCGTCGTCGGCAACGAGGATCTTGGCCGGTTGCATGAGTCGCTACTCTACCCCGTACTCGTGCTCGGCGTAGGTGCCGGCGCGGCGCTCGGTTCCGCCGGCGCGTCGCTCGGCGGCTCGACGACGGGCTCCGGCGCTTTTTCCGGCTTCTTGTCGTCGATCGTCAGGCGGCCGGTCTCGAGGATGTCCTCCACCTTGCCCGCCGGCACCGGCTCGGCCGCCGGCAGGAACACCGAGAACGTCGAGCCCTGGCCGATCGTCGAGCGCACCTCGATCGTGCCGCCGTGCTGGTTGATGATGCGGTGGCTGATCGCGAGGCCGAGTCCGGTTCCCTTCTGCTTCGTCGTGTAGAACGGGATGAACAGCTTCTTCAGGCGGTCGCGCGGGATGCCGATGCCGGTGTCGCGGAACCGGACCTCGCAGAACTGGCCATAGCCGAGTCGGCTTCGCCGGCGACGCGTCGTCAGGATCTCGAGCGTGCCGCCGTCGGGCATCGCCTGGAGCGCGTTCTGGCCGAGGTTCAGGAAGACCTGAAGCAGCGACTCGGGGTCACCGGCGACCGGCGGCAGATGATCGTCGGTGCGGACGCGCAGCTCGACCTTGTTGAGCGACTCCTTCTGGAGCAGCTGGACCGTCTTGCGCACGACGTTGTTGAGGTCGACCTTGTCGGCGCCCTCGCGGCCCGGCCGCTCCGCGCGCGCGTAGTCGAGGAACCGCGTCACGACGTTGTTCAGCCGGTTCGCCTCCTCGACGATGATCTGCAAGAACTCGGCGGTCTCGGCGTGATGCACGGGCGGCTGGCCGTCCGACGTCATGAGCAGCTGGGCCGCGCCCTTGATCGCGCCGAGCGGGTTTCTGATCTCGTGCGCGAGACCGGCCGCCATCTCGCCGAGTGCCGCGAGGCGATCGCGCTCCTTCACGCGCTCGTACGCCTGCGACGACTCGATCACGCGCGCCGCGCCGATGCCGAGCTGACGGAACGTATCGATATCGTCGGCGTCGAACGCGCTCTCGGTGCGGTCGTCGCGCAAGCAGAACAGGCCGAGCAGCCACGGTCCCTGCTCGGTCTCGGCCGAGCCGAACAGCGGGAAGATCAGCGACGCCTGCAGCTCCTGGACGCGGCTCTTCAACGCGACGAGCGCGGTCCGCTTCACGTCGACCTCGGGCGAACCCTGCCCGAGCTCGTCGAGCTCCGACGTCACCACGTCGAGATCGAGGTAGCCGCCGCGCACGCGATCGAGCAGCGCGCGCTCGGCGTTCGCGTCGAGTCGCTCCGGCGGCGGCTGGCCGAGAAAGCCCGCGCGATCGAATCCCGCACCGTCGGGATCGAGCAGGTACACCGACGCCTCGGTCACGCGCCGCGACTCCTCGAGCGCGGTCATGATCCGCTGCACCATGTCGGGCACGTCGACGATGTTCGGCAGCTCGCGGCGCACGGCCTCGAGCCGCCCGCGCAGCTCGGTGCGCTGCCGGAGCAGCCAGCGATTGATCGTGTTCTCGAGCCAGCTGCGCACCGGCTCGAACAGGATCAGGATCACGAACGCGGCGACGAGCGCGTTGAGGAGATAGAGGCCCTCGGTGCGCTGGCCCTTGCCGACCCAGTAGAGGAGGAAGCCGTAGACCGCCGTGAGCAGCACGACGAGCGTGCCGAGCACTGCCATCTTGCCGACGAGCTCGTTGAGATCGAGCAGGCGGTAACGGAACAGCGTCTGCGACAGGAAGTAGAGGTAGAGGATGCCGAGGACGTTGCCGATCGCCGGCCACGGAATGCCGAGGCGTTGTGGCAACACGTCGGTCAGGGTCAGCGTCGTCGCGACAAAGCCGCCGAGCGCGAGGTAGCCGACGCGCGTGCGCTCCACGCGCTTCGTCGTCGCGCGGTACTGCGCGTACATGTCCCAGACGCAGCGATAGAGGCCGCCGAACACGTACGTGCCGAACGGGACGAGGAAGTACGGCGAGGTGTGGATCGGCTGGACGATCGCCGAGTACACGAGCGCCGCGTATGCCGCGATCGTCCACGCGAGCGTGACGCGCGGGCCTCGCTTCGGTCCGCCGATCGATGGCTGCGCGAGGAAGATTCGATAGAACCGGATCGCGGTCGGCGGGATCGTCGCGGCGGCCCACAGCGACAGCCACCGCATCACCGGGCTCGAGCTCGCGGCATCGATGAACGAGCACAGGTACCAGGCGCTGACCGTGAACGTGAACGCGGCGAACGCGGTGTAGAGCCGGTCCGAGCGCGACCGCAGCAGCACCGAGGCTCCGATCGCGAGGATCAGAACCGCGGCGAGCAGCGCGGATACCGCCTGAACGTCCACGAGGCCCAGTCTAGCCGCAGAAGACCGTGGTGAAACCACGCAAACGCCAACGCAAACGCCAACGCAAACGATCTGCGACGTCGGAAAACGCCGCAAGCAGGTGGCATCGTGCACGACGCCGTGACCGGGTAGCATCTCGATCCAGCCACGAAGCACGGTCAGGCCGGTGCCGAGCTCGCGAGACCTCGCTGTCACGCCCTTGCCCCTCCCGCACGAGCTTGGCGACGTACTCCTTCGTGTGCTCACGCCGCCGTCGCTTCACCGTCGGTCACCCATGCTGGCCGGTCACGGTGTCCACGAAGCCCGTTTGCGTTTGCGTTTGCGTTGGCGTTTGCGTTTATCGTTCGTGCCTCTTGTCGAACCCTCTCCTCGCCAAGCTCCCCGCCGTGCATGTTCTCGCCGATGAAGCGGCGGCACTCGGAGATTCTCCGCGCTGGGCCGTCATCGAGGCAGCGCGCCGTGCGATCGCGGCCCGGCGAGAAGCGATCCTTGCCGGCAAGACCGACACCGTCGCGATCGGTGCCGCCGAGGTCGCCGAGCGAGCGGCAGACCTCGCGCGGCCGTCGCTGCGCCGCGTGATCAACGCGACCGGCGTCATCCTTCACACGAATCTCGGCCGCGCACCGCTGCCCGATGCAGCACGCGCTGCCGTCGATGGCGTCGCGCGCGGCTACGCGAATGTCGAATACGACCTCGCCAAGGGCGAGCGAGGCTCTCGCCACGATCACCTGCGCGCGCTGCTGTGCGAGCTGACCGGCGCCGAAGACGCGATCGTCTGCAACAACAACGCGGCGGCGACGGTGCTCGGCCTCGCCGGACTCGCGTCGGGCAAGGAGATCGTCGTCAGCCGCGGCGAGCTGATCGAGATCGGTGGCTCGTTCCGCTTGCCCGAGATCCTGGCGCTGTCGCGCGGCACGCTCGTCGAGGTCGGCACGACGAACAAGACGCACGCGCGCGACTACGAGAACGCGATCGGTCCTGCGACCGGTCTTCTGCTCAAGGTCCATCGCTCGAACTTCGCCATCGTCGGCTTCACCGCCGAGGTGACGCCCGAGCAGGTCGTCGCGATCGGCAAGGCGCGCGGCGTCGCGACGATGATCGACCTCGGCTCGGGCATGCTGATCGATCGCGCGACGCAGCGGAAGTGGGGCCTGCCCGACGAGCCGACCGTCGCGGAGTCGGTCGCGAGCGGCGCCGACCTCGTCACGTTCTCGGGCGACAAGCTGCTCGGTGGGCCACAGGCCGGCATCGCCGTCGGCAAGAAGGCGGCGGTCGAGGCAGCGCGCAAGCACCCGCTCATGCGCGCGCTCAGGCCCGACAAGCTGACGCTCGCCGGCCTCGAGGCGACGCTCGCGCTCTATCGCGACGGCCACGCCGAGGAGGTGCCCGCGGTCCGGATGATCGCGCGCACGAGCGAGGCGCTGCATGCGGACGCTCGTCGGCTCGTCGACATGATCGGCGCGGTGACCGGGCTCACAGTCGACGTCGAGGGCACGACCTCGACGGTCGGCGGTGGCGCGATGCCGACGGCGGAGCTGCCGTCGTGGGCGGTGACGCTGCGCGGCCGGGCCGCCGACGAGCTCGATCGGCGCCTGCGGGCCGCGCCCGTGCCGGTCATCGGCACGACGAGAGAGGGAAAACTCTGGCTCGACGTACGCACGATCGGCGAGGAGGAGCTCGCCGAGGTCGCCGATGCGGTGCGCCGCCTCGCACAAGGCTCGCCTAGTTGAGCTATAAGCCACCCATGACCCGGGTGGTCGCCATCGGCGGCGGAAAGGGCGGCGTGGGCAAGTCCCTCGTCGCTGCGAACGTCGGCATCTTCCTCGCCACGCTCGGCAAGAAGGTGATCCTCGTCGACGGCGCGTTCGGCGCTCCGAACCTCCACATCTTCGCCGGCGTGCCGCGACCGTCGCGCAGCATCGCCGAGGCGCTCGCCACCGGTGGGCCGCCGCTGGCCGAGCTCGCGGTCGCGACCCACGTGCCGGGCGTGAAGCTGATCGCCGGCGTCTACGATCCACCGTGGATCGCGAACCCCGCACCCGAGCAGGTGAGGGTGATCGCCGAGCAGCTGCACGAGCTGCCGGCGGACTACGTCGTCGTCGATCTCGGGCCGGGCCTCGGGGCGGCGACGCTCGAGCTGTTTCTCGAGGCCGATGTCGGCGTGCTCGTCGCGGTTCCCGATCCGACGTCGATCGAGCTGATGCATCGGTTCGTGCGCGCGACGTTCCTGAAGCGTCTCGAGCGCAAGGGCCTCGGTCACCTCGCGCAGATCGCCGGCAAGGTCGCCACGGATTACGAGGGCGGCATGCCGAGCGCGCTCGATATCTATCTCGCCGCGGTCGCGACGCAGACGGATCTGCACGAGCTGCGCGAGGCGATCCTCGGCTTCGCGCCTCACCTCGTCGTCAACTCGGCGCGCAGCAAGAGCGACATGGAGCTCGGCCGCGCGGTCGCGTCGGCAGCGCGGCGCCGGCTCGGCACGCCGCTCCGGTATCTCGGCCACCTCGAGTACGACGAGGCGGTGTGGGCGTCGACGCGGCGGCGTCGGCCACTGCTCATCGAGCACCCCGAGACGCGCGTCGCGAAGTGCTTCGAGCGCGTCGCGCGCGGGCTCATGGCGGTGCGTGCGCCGGCGACCGACGGCGACGTGTTGCCGAGCGACTCGCATTACGAGCTGCTCGAGGTGCCGCCGACCGCGAGCTTCGAGGACATCCGCCGCGCAAACCGGCGCGTTCGCGACATCTACGGTGCCGAGTCGATCGCGGTGTCGGGCCTCTACGATCCGGCGAGCCTCGAGGCGGTGCATCGCCGGCTCGACCTCGCGTACACGACGCTGATGGACGCGGCGAAGCGCAAGGACTACGACCACGACCTGTTCCCCGACGGCGTGCCGATGCCCGTCGTGCAGAACGACACGCTGCCGGTACCGCCGCGTCCCGCGACCAAGAGCGACGACTCGGGCGTGCTCGCCGCGACGCGACCGCCGATGCCGGAGATCACGCCGCGCACCGAGTTCTCGGGGCCGCTGCTGCGCCAGATTCGCGAGGCGATCGGCATCGAGCTGCGCGAGATCGCCGAGAAGTCGAAGATCGGCATGGCATACCTGCAGGCGCTCGAGGCCGAGGTGTTCGCGAAGCTGCCGGCGCACGTGTACGTGCGTGGCTTCCTCGCCGAATACGCGCGGGCGCTCGGGCTCGATGCCGAACGCGTGAAGCAGACCTACCTCGAGCGCTATCGTGCGGCGCGCGGACCGGCCCCCGCTGATGACGCGAACGACTCGGGTGCGCGCCGGGCGGCAGCCGACGACGAGGCCTCCAAGGCTTGACCCAGGTGCGAGCGGGCACCTACGATCCCGGGATATGGCCACCCTGATCGACAATCCCAAGCGCGCGCGCCAGCTCGCTCGTGCGATCGCTTCGGACCTGACGCTCTATCACGAGCCGAAGATCCTCGAGGGCATCGCGAACGACAACCTGTTCGAGGTGATGTCGGACGAGATCAACGAAGGCCGCGAGCTGTTCAAGAGCCGCGTCACCGAAGACATCTTCGGCCAGCACATCTACGAGCGCGCGATCGTCGACGTGCTCATCAAGTCCAAGGGTCACGTCAAATCGAAGATCTGGTAACGGACGACGACGATGACGCGCTCGCCGGCGGCGAGCAGCGCCATCAGATCGTCGCCACCGCCGAGCAGGCGGGTGGACGCCTCGACGCGGTGATCGCCGGGGCGATTTCAGAGCTGTCCCGCGCGCAGGCCCAGCGCCTGATCGAGGAGGGCAGGGTCACGGTCGCCGGTGCGGTCGCGGCGAAGTCGCTGCGCGTGAAGCTGGGCGACGCGATCGAGGTGGTCGTGCCGCCGCCCGAGCCGCTCGAGGTCGAGCCCGAGCCGATTCCGCTCGTCGTGCTGTTCGAGGACGCCGAGCTGATCGTCATCGACAAGCCTGCGGGCATGGTCGTGCACCCGGCCGCGGGCCACACGCGCGGCACGCTCGTCAACGCGCTGCTGTTTCACTGCAAGGATCTGTCGGGCATCGGCGGCGTCATGCGGCCGGGCATCGTGCACCGGCTCGACAAGGACACGAGCGGCGTCATGGTCGCGACGAAGACCGATCGCGCGCACGCGGCGCTGACCGCGGCGTTCGCGGCGAAGAGCCGCGGTGAGGACGTCGGACCGAACAAGGGCATCGATCGCACGTACCTCGCGATCACGTCGCCCGCGCCGCCGAAGGCGACCGGCACGATCCGGACGACGTACGGCCGCCACCCGGTGCACCGCAAGAAGTTCTCGAGCAAGGTCGCCGGCAAGTCGGCGGTCACGCACTGGGCGATCGTCGAGCCGTTGCACGAGGCGGCGCTCGTGCGGTTTCGCCTCGAGACCGGACGCACGCACCAGATTCGCGTGCACGCGAGCGATCACGGCTGGGCGCTCGTCGGCGATCCGGTGTACGGCCACAAGCCGCGCGATGCGCGAATCGCCGAGGTCGCGAAGAAGCTCGGCCGTCAGGCGCTGCACGCGTCGACGCTCGCGTTCGATCATCCGGTGAGCGGCGAGCGCCTGTCGTTCGAGTCACCGCTGCCCGAGGATCTGCAGGCAGCGCGCGCGGCGCTCGTCGAACGTGCTACGGGTTAGCGGTGTCGTCGACGACTCGCCTGCTCGTACTCGGCGTGGTTCGCATCTTCCAGCCCGTGCACGGCTACGACGTCCGCCGCGAGCTCATCAGCTGGCACGCCGAGGAGTGGGCGAACGTCGCGCCGGGCTCGATCTACAACGCGCTGAAGTCGCTCGCGCGCGATGGCCTGCTCGAGGTCGTCGGGACCAAACAGGTCGGAGGCAGGCCCGAGCGCACCGCGTACAAGCTCACGCTGAAGGGCGAGCACGAGTGCAACGAGCTGATCCGCGACACGCTGTGGCAGGTGCGCATCCCCGCCGATCCGCTGATCGCCGCGATCAGCATGATGTCGTTCATCGACCGCAGCGAGCTCATCAAGGCGCTCGACGCGCGCGCGGCGATGATCGACGGCATGCTCGCGCACTCGCAGATCGTGATCGACGCGATCGACGGCGTCGAGACGCCCGAGCACGTGCGCGAGATGATGCGGCTCATCAACGCGCGCGTCGCCGCCGAGCTGGCGTGGGGCAAGGCGTTCAAGCAGGCGCTGCAGGCCGGCCATTACCGCACGCTCGGCGACAAGGCCTGGATGCCGCAGCTCGCGAAGAAGGCGAAGAAGCTCGGCGCCGCGAAGGAGCGCTACGGTGCCGCGCGCGACACCAAGCGCGCCGCGAAGATTCCACGCAAGGCCAAGCCCGCGGCGCGCAAGTCGAAACGCTGACCGAGCCGGCCTCGCTCGCGCGACACGCTTGCGCTCGTGTTCAAATTTGACTATTCAAGCGCGGGTATGAGCCAGATGATCGAGGCACGCGGGCTGACCCGCACGTTCAAGGGGCGCGGCAAGGCGCCGCCGGTCGAGGCGGTGCGCGGCATCGATCTTCACGTCGGCGCGGGCGAGATCGTCGGTCTGCTCGGACCGAACGGCGCCGGCAAGACGACGACGCAGCGAATGCTCGCGACGCTGCTCGACCCGACATCGGGCGAGGCGAAGGTCGCCGGCTGCGATCTGCGCCGCGATGCTGTCGGCGTGCGCCGCCAGCTCGGCTACGTGTCCCAGAGCGGCGGGACGAACCCGGCGGCGAAGGTCGACGAGGAGCTCGTCACGCAGGCCGAGCTGTACGGCATGACGCGCGCGCAGGGTGCGGCCCGGGCGCGGACGCTGCGCAACACGCTCGATCTCGCCGACCTCGGTGACCGCATCATCAAGACGCTGTCGGGCGGCCAGCGCCGGCGGCTCGATATCGCGCTTGGCCTCGTGCACGAGCCGAAGCTCGTGTTTCTCGACGAGCCATCGACCGGCCTCGATCCGACGAGCCGCGCGAACCTGTGGACGCACATCAAGAGCCTGCGCGACCGCAACGACACGACGATCCTGCTGACGACGCACTACCTCGACGAGGCAGATGCGCTGTGCGACCGGATTCTCATCATCGATCACGGCAAGATCGTCGCGGCGGGCACGCCGGAGCAGCTGAAGCGCCAGATCTCCGGCGACCTCGTGACGTTCCAGCTCGACGCGAAAGACGACGCCGCGAAGGCGACGGCGCTGCTGAAGGCGCGGCCCGAGGCGCGCGATGTCACGCCGATCGAAGGCGGTCTGCGCGTCACCGTCGATCAGGGCCACGCGCAGGCGCTGCCGCTGATGCGCGCGCTCGAAGAGGGCGGCATCCGCGTCGGCTCGCTCAACATCGCCCGCCCGTCGCTCGACGACGTGTTCCTCACTCTCACCGGTCGCTCGCTGCGCGACGCCCCGGAGACCTGAGTCCCATGCTGAAGACCGCAATGATCACGTTCCGCTACCAGATGCGGCTGCTGCTCCGCGAGCCGATCTGGATCATCATCGTGATGATCCAGCCGCTGCTGTACCTCGCGCTGTTCGCGCCGCTGCTCGAGCCGCTCGCGAATCGCCAGGGCATGCCGGCCGGCGATGCCTGGACGATCTTCGTGCCGGGCCTGCTGATCCAGCTCGGCATCTTCGGCTCGATGTTCGTCGGCTTCGGCATCATCGCCGAGATCCGCTACGGCACCGTCGAGCGCATGCGCGTGACCCCGGCGAGCCGGCTCGGCCTCTTGCTCGGCCGGATCATGCGCGACACGCTCGTGCTGCTCGTCCAGGCGGCACTGCTCACGGTGATCGCCGTCGCGTTCGGCCTGCGCGTGCCGCTCGCCGGCGCCGCGATCACGGTCGGCATCGTCGGCCTGCTCGGCATCTCGCTGTCGTCTTTGTCGTACGCGGCGGGCCTGTGGCTCAAGAGCGAGGATGCGCTCGCACCGCTCCTCAACATGGTGTCGGTCCCGGTGCTGCTGCTCTCGGGCATCCTCTTGCCGATGTCGCTCGGGCCGAAGTGGCTCCAGAGCCTCGCGAGGGTGAATCCGTTCAGCCACGTCGTCGACGGTGCGCGCGCGGCGTTCCGCGATGACCTCGGCGATCAGTCGCTGTGGATCGGCCTCGTCGCCGCGGGGGCGCTCGCGGTCGTCGGCCTCGCCGTCGCGAACAGGACGTTCCAGCGCGAGTCGGCTTAGCGCACGACCGTCGCCGGGCAGCTCTCGCCCGGCATGAAGCGCGAGAACGCGATCGCGTTGAGCTCGAACGCGTCTCGGGTCGTGAGTACGCCGGGCGCGCCGGTCGAGACCGGCCGAATCTGCGCCTTCAGCTCGCGCCCCGCGGCGGCGACGCCGTAGTCGATGCGGCAGCGCACGAGGAGGAGCGGGTCCATGTCCTCGACCGACAGCCGGAACAGCAACGAGTCGCGGACCGGCGCTGGCACGAGCGGCAGCGACGCGCCGATCAGCCCGCCGTTGATCTCGGGTTGTGCGATCGGACGCTGCGGCGAGCGCAACATGCACTTGTTGCCGTCGAACAGCGTCGACATGTTCGTGACCGCCGACACCTGCGCGTGCTGGTCCGCGTCCACCGACAGCACGGGCAGCCGGCCTTGCGCGATCACGTCGACGGGGACGCCCTGAAGCTCGGGATCGGTCGCGAGGAACGCGATGCCGTCGCCGGTCGGCGTGATCGTCACGCTTCCCGGTGCGATGCGCACGTCGGGCGACGTTACGTCGGAGAGCGTTCGCCAGTGCGCCGATATCTGATCCGGATCGCGAAACAGGTCGACGACGAGCAGGCAGTCGCCCTCGCGCGCCGGGTGAGGGTCGCACGCGTCGCCGAGCGCGTCGGCGTCGCCGCGCGCCTGCTGGTCGGGATTCGCGACGATCATGCAGTTGTCGCAGACATCGCCGACGTTGTCGCCGTCGAGGTCGTGCTGGTCGACGTTCGCGATGAACGGACAGTTGTCCTCGGTGTCGAGTTGGCCGTCGCCATCGCTATCGGTAAGCGTTGTCGGTTGGAGGTCGTACGTCTGGTTGCACGCGGCGACCGCGAGCACGAGCATGGCGCGCTTCATCGGCGCACCTCCGCGGGGCAACCCTCCGGCGCGACCGTCGTGATCTGGATGGCGTCGACGGTCGCAGCCGCTGTGCGTGCGACGACGGCGACCATGCCCGGCGGCGGCGCCGTGATCGTCGTCAGCTGCGTCCCGACGCTGATGCCGTAGTCGGCGCGGCACGAGATCTCGGCCGTGCCGTCGGGCCGCGTCGTGATGAGCCGGATCGTTGCGGCGTCGAAGATCGGATCGCCGGGGAGGCTGACCGTCACGATCGCGACATCCCAGCCGATACCCATGATGATGTTGCTGCCGAGGCCGAGCCAGCACATCGAACCGTCGGCGGGCTTCGTCGAATTCGACTGCACGCGCAGCTCTGCGCCGGAGACCGAGAACGGCGCGTGTCCCGTGACGATCACGTCGAACGTGCCGAGCCGCGCCTCGCCGTTCTCGCCGCGGAGCGCGAAGCCCGCGTACATGAGGGTGGTCGCCGGTGTCAGGTCGACGAAGCCGTCGCCCGGCACCGGCGGTGGT
This sequence comes from Kofleriaceae bacterium, assembly GCA_013368795.1. Lineage (GTDB taxonomy): Bacteria > Myxococcota_A > Polyangia > Haliangiales > Haliangiaceae > JABFXX01. The sequence continues at coordinate 5,286 of JABFXX010000685.1, read as the reverse complement.
TGGCCCGGATCGACAAGCGGCAGCCAGTGATCGGCGAAGCCGTCGGGGTCGCCGAACGAGTCGAACATGACGAGGCAGTCACCCGCGGTGGCGGGATGCGGATCGCAGTCGTCGCCCACGCCGTCGTCGTCGCCATCCTCCTGTTGCGGGTTCGCAGCGATCGGACAGTTGTCGCAGGCATCGCCGACGCCGTCGTGATCCTCGTCGACCTGGGACGCGTTCGCGACCGTCGGGCAGTTGTCGATGCCGTCGATCGCGCGGTCGCCGTCGGGATCGGAGAGCGCGGTCGCGTCGAGACCGAGCGCCTGGTTGCATCCGGCGGCGACAAGGAACGCGACGACGACGACTGGACGCACGCTATTCCGCGTCGAGACCGTACTGGCGGAGCTTCTTCCAGAGCGTCGTGCGATTGATGCCGAGCATCTGCGCCGCCTTCGTCTTCTGACCCTCGCACAGCTCGAGCACCTTGAGGATGTGCGCGCGCTCGAGCTCGTCGAGCGTCGGCACGTGATCGCCGGAGAACGTCGCGAACGCCGCGCCCGAGACCGCCGGCCGCGGGCCCGCGACATCGGAGACGTCGAGTACGTCGCCCGCCGCGAGGATCACCGCGCGCTCGATCGCGTTCTCGAGCTCGCGCACGTTGCCGGGCCACGGCTGCGCCGAGAGGTGCGCGAGCGCGGCATCGGTCAGCGAGACGCGGCCACGCTCGGCGCGCATCGCCGCTTGCTCGGCGAAGTGCTTCGCGAGGAGCGGGATGTCGCCCGGTCGGTTGCGCAGCGCCGGGACCTCGATCGTGATCACGGCGAGCCGGTAGAACAGATCCTCGCGGAACGCGCCGAGCTTCACTTGCTCCTCGAGCGTACGGTTCGTCGCCGCGATCACGCGCGCGTCGACGCGGATCGCGCTCGTGCCGCCGACTGGCTTCACCTCGCCGTCCTGCAGCGCGCGCAGAAGCTTCGGTTGCAGCTCGATCGGCAGCTCGCCGATCTCGTCGAGGAACAGCGTGCCGGTGTCGGCGGCGACGAACAGGCCGCGCTTCGACGTATCGGCGCCGGTGAACGCGCCGCGCACGTGGCCGAACAGCTCGCTGTCGAGCAGCGTCCCGACGAGCGCGCCGCAGTTGACCGGCACGAACGGCCCGCTCGCGCGGCGACCGGCGAAGTGGAGCGCGCGCGCGACCAGCTCCTTGCCGGTGCCGCTCTCGCCGGTGATGAGCACGGTCGCATCCGACTGCGCGACCTTGTCGATCGTCGAGCGCATCTGCTGCATCGCTTGCGACTCGCCGATCATCGAGCCGTACGCGAGGCGCTTGGTCAGCTCGCCGTGCTTGCGCCGCAGCTCGTCCTCGGCGAGCGCGCGCTGGACGACCAGGCGTAGCTCGTCGGGCGAGAACGGCTTGCCGATGTAGTCGCGCGCGCCGAGCTTCATGCCGCGCACCGCGGTGTCGATCGACGGGTACGCGGTGATCAGCAGCACCGCGGGCGGCGTCTCGCCGGCGAGCAGCTTCGGCAGGATCGACACACCGTCCTGGTCGGGCAGGTTGATGTCGCACAAGACGAGGTCGAACTTCTTGCGCGTCACCGCGGCGACGGCACCGGTTGCGGAGTCGACGGCCTCGACCTCGTGCCCCGCACGACCGAGCACGTCGGAGCACAACGCGCGGATGCCGCGCTCGTCGTCGACAACCAGGATCCTGCTCACCGAACCAGGGTATCAGGCAGCGCCAGCGCTGCGCCATGCGTCGCGCGTGTCACGTCGCCGGCGGGGTGGTGCTCTCCTCGATCGGGTGACGGCCCCGGTACGGCTCGGCCTTGATGAACGCCGGTGGCACCGGTTGTGTCAGGCAGTATGCGATGTCGGGATCGGCGAGATAGATCGACTTGTAGAGGTTGCGATCGACACGCGGCAGCCACTTCGCGATCCGGTGCGACGGCACGCAGTCGCCCCGCACCGCACTCTTCTTGGCGAGCGCGGTCTGGATCTCGATCCTTCGCTTCGCCTTCTCGGCCGGTGTCATGCCGTAGAGCTCCGCGCTCGCCGCGAGCTCGGACAGGTCGAGCTTGTCGGGTGTCTTGATCGTCGCGTACGCCGGGTCGTTGTCGATATCCCAGCGGTGGCCGCCGAAGCCTTGTTCCTCGACGCCGTGAGGATCGTAGACCGGACCCAGGCCGTCGAGCATGTCTGGCTTGACGAACTCCATGCTCTTCGCGAGCCGCTGCGCCGCCTCGCCAAAGCCCATGCCGTAGACCTCGGTCGACTTCGCCCAGCCGCGCGGCCGCTCGGCAGCTCGATCATCGCGCTCGGCACGGCGACGCGCTTGTACGGTCGCCGTCGCAGCCGCTGGACTCTCGACCTTCGCAGCGTCGGGCTCGCGCGCGCGCTCGGGCTCCGGCTCGTCGGCGATATGCGCGAACCGATAGCGAGGCAGCTCGGACCTCGCGACGAGGCGCTCGAGCGTTTCGAACCGCATCGCGACGATCACGATCGCGAGGTGCACGGCGAGCGACGCGAACGTGAAGATCCACGGCCGAGCGTCCGGACGCTTGCGCGGCACCGGCGTCTCGACGCGAAATCCGCGCGTCATCGTGACGCTCACGAGGCCCGCCATCTGCGTGGTCGACGTGAACGATGCCGACGTTGGCGTCGCCAGCTCCGCCGTGCCGAGCCGATACGTCGCGCCGGGAGACAGATAGGTGACGTCGATGATCGAGTCCCCGATCCGGGCGACGATCTCGATCACGACGGGCATGCGTGTACGACACGGCGATTGCGTCCAGGTTGTCGTGCAACCGCGCGCGGTTCGCGCTGTCCACGCTCCGGGAACCGAGCTCGCTCGGCCGTTGTCCTACGACGCGTTCGGAATCGTCACGCGGAACTCCGCGCCGCGGCCGTTCGGACCGTCGACGACCTCGATCGAGCCGCCGGCGGTCGCGACGAGGTGGCGGCACACCGCGAGCCCGAGGCCGGTGCCGGTGCCCGGCGCCTTCGTCGTGTAGAACGGGTCGAACACGCGCGCGCGATCGGCCGCGGGGATGCCGGGGCCGTCGTCGGTGACGCTGATCTGCGTCGCGATGCCGCCGGCAGCCTTCTTCGAGCTCACCGTGATCGTGCCGCCGTCGGTCATCGCCTGCGCCGCGTTCTGCACGAGGTTGACGAGCACCTGCTGCAGCGCGTGCGCCTCGATCGTGATCGGCGCGCTCGGCGGCACGTCGGTGACGAGCTTCGCGCGCGCCTTGCGCAGCTGCGGTGCGACGAGCGCGGCGACGTGGCGCACCACCGCCGACGGCTCGGAGGTCCCGGTCTCGATCGAGCCGGTGACCGCGGCGGTGACGGGCTCGCTCGGCCGCGGCGCACGCGCGTACTCGAGGAGGCCGCCGATGATCTTCTTCATCCGCTCCGCCTCGTCGGCGATCAGCTCGAGCGCCGTGCGATCGGGATGGCCCTCGGGCTTGTCCTCGAGCAATAGCTTCGCGTAGCCGAGCACGGTCGTCAGCGGGTTGTTGATCTCGTGCGCGACCTGCGCCGACATCACGCCGACCGACGCGAGCCGGTCGCCGCGCGCGAGTGCGGACGCGAGCTCGGCGCGCTCGGCGATGCGCTTGGCCATCTCGTCGACCGAGTGCGCGAGGACGCCGATCTCGCCGGGGCCTGTGATCGGCTGGCCTTCGGTCGCGTGGCCGGCGGCGATCGCGTCGGCGCGCTCGGCGAGCTTCTCGAGCGGACGCGTCAGCTTCGTCGCGAAGAACGCACCGAATGCGAGCGCGAGCGCGAGTGCGACAAGGCCGATGATCGTCGTGTCGCGCGTCGTCTGGCGCGCGAGCGCGTACGCCTGGTCTTCGGGCTGCTGGTGGATGATCGCCCACCGCACGCCGCGCAGCGACTGATAGCTCGACAGGTTGCGATACGCGCTGACCATGCCGCTCGCCGACAGCGTGCCCTCGACCGACGATGCGAGCGCACGATCGACGACCGGATCGCGGCCGGCGAGCGATTGCGCCGAGAGCGGCGAGGCGTCGCTCGTCGCGACCGGCACGCCGGCGCCGTCGACGACGATCACGCGCGCGCCCGGACCGAGCCGCGCTGCCGCGATCACGTCGCGCACGAACCCGAGGGCGAGCGCGGCGACGACGACGCCCATCAGCTCGCCGGTGCGGCCGCGCGCCTGGACGACCGCATGGACGGTCGGGCTGCCGCCGACGAACACCGCATCGCCGATGTAGCCGCCGAAGCTGTGCGAGCCGATGTCGACCCCCGGCGGCACCGGGTCGCCGAACAGCAGCTTGCCGTCGGGATCGAGGATCGACACCGTCTTCACGATCGGCACCTCGCGGCGCAGACGCCTGAGCAGGAGCTGCGTCTCTCTCGCGTCGCTCGGCGCGTCGGCCCACTGCGAGGCGGCGAGCTCGATCGTGCGGCGCGCGTCCTGGAGCGTGCCGTCGAGCGCGCTGCCGAGCGCGCGGATGTGAGCGAGCGCGCCGCGCTTGACCTCGTTCTCGACATCGTGGCGCGCACGCATGATCGCGAGCACGCCGACGACGACCGTCGGCACGACGGCCGCGAGCGACAGCACGAGCAGGATCCGCCAGCGCAGCGACGAGCGGCGAGAGCGTGCTCGCTCGGTCACGGCGTCCTCGTTTCGAGCCGTCGCCAGCCTCGGCGCACGCCGGCGATCGCCTCCTCGGCCGTCGCGTCGCCGCTGATCACGGCGGCGAGTGCGGGGTTGAGATCGTCGAACAGCTGCGGCGTCAGCGGCGAGCGCGGCAGCGTCTCCGCCGAGGCGAGCGCGTCGTGGATCTGCTGGACGAGCGGCGGCGCGGCGGCGAGCGTGCTCGTGCGCGTCGGCACCGTCGCGAACACGTCGGCGAGCTTCTTCTGGACGTCGACCGACGTCAGCTCGCGCGCGAGCCGCCAGCCGTCCGCTGGATTCTTCGCGCATGTCGGCACGACGAGCAGCTGACCGCCGCGCGGTGCGTGTGCGAGCGGCGACACGGCGAGGCGCTCGCGATCGTGGAGCGCGCCGATCTGCCACGGTCCGGTGACCCAGTACGCGACCTCGTGCGCGGTCCACCGGCGAAGCTCCTCGGGCGCCTCGCCACCGGCGGGCGGAGGCGGCGGCGCGAGATCGCCGAACAGGCTGGCGAATGCGGCGACCGCGCGCACCGCGCCGTCGTCGTCGATCGCGCCGGCCGCGAGGTCCGCGCCATCGGCGCGCAGCCACGGCACGAGCCAGTAGCCGTCGACGCGCAGACCGAGCGGGTGAGGGCGGCCGGGGTGGCGCGCGGCCCG
>JABFXX010000052.1 GCA_013368795.1 Kofleriaceae bacterium | reverse complement strand
AGAGATCGGCGATGAGGTCCTCGGCGGTCGCGTAGCGATCGTCGGGCTTGCGCTCGAGCAGCCGTATCACGATGCGCTCGAGCTCCGGCGGATAGTCGGCGACGACCTCGGACGGCTTCGGTCCGCCGCCATTGACGATCATGTCCATGATCGCGAAGTCGCTGTTGCCGCGGAACGGACGCTGGCCCGTCGTCAGCTCGAACATCACGATGCCGAGCGAGAACAGGTCGCTGCGGCGATCGAGCGGGAAGCCCTTGCACTGCTCGGGCGACATGTACGGGACCTTGCCCTTGAGCGTGCCGGTCTGGGTCTTGTGGTTCGACGTCGAGGCGCGCGCGATGCCGAAGTCGACGAGCTTGATGGCGCCGTCGTAGCTCAGCATGATGTTGCTCGCCGACACGTCGCGATGGACGAGGCCGAGCGGCTTGCCGTCGGGGCCCTTCTTCGCGTGCGCATGACCGAGCGCGGCCGCGGCACCGCTGACGATCGCGAGCGCGACCGGCAGCGGGATGGGCTCGTTGCGGCGGCGCGTCTCGTGGCGCACGACCCGCGCGTCCTGGCCGTAGACGTACTCCATCGTGAAGAAGTACGTGCCGTTGTCCTCGCCGACGTCGTGGACGTCCGCAATGTTCGGATGATGCAGCGTCGCGGCGAGGCGCGCTTCCTCGAGGAACATCGCGACGAACTGCGGATCCTCGGCCTGGCTCGGCAGGATGCGCTTGAGCACGACGATCTTCTCGAAGCCCGCGGTGCCCGTGCTGCGCGCGAGATAGATCTCCGCCATCCCGCCGGTCGCGAGCTTGCGGAGGATCTCGTACTTGCCGACCCGCGCCCCACGAGGGAGCTCGAAGAGCGCAGGCGTGCGCGGCTCGGGATTCAACGAGTCGAGCGTATCACTCCGACGGGGAGCGCCGCCGGTCTCGCCTGCGACTCACGCGCAACAAGAGCGTGACGAAAACGCTCTGGGCCGATGTCCAACTAGTAGGTGTTCCAACGTTCGACGACGGCGCCCGGGCTTAATAGGTGATGTAGGGGCCGCTGGAGCCCGGCTCGTCGGCTTCCTCGCCCTCGCCCTCGTCGTCGATGACCTGCGAGGTCGACACCCCGGCGCCCTGGAGCACGAAGATCTTCACGGCCGAGGCCGGAATACGCGCGTTGGGGGCCACCCGGCGGAGGATGGACAGGATGTTGCGCTGGATGTCGTCGACCTCGGTGACCGCGGGGCCGGCCTTGATGACCTTGCCGATCCAGCGCTCCTTGTCCTTGTCGTCGCCGATCTCGATGACCCTGAGAAACTCTTCCGAGCTGCCGTCGAAGTACTTCTTGTCACCTGGCTTGGACAGCGCGAGACCTTCTCGCAACTTGCTGTCGATCTTGGTGCCGAAGAACAGGGCGCAGGCTTTGTCGAGCTTCATATGGCTTTCGTTCGGGGACTAGGATTCGAACCTAGATGAGCTGCACCAAAAACAGCTGTCCTGCCGTTAGACGATCCCCGAGCTGTCCTTGCAACTTACCCCGATAGTTTTTGTCGCGCTACCCAACAACCTGAATTCGTTGGAGCCTTGACAGCATGGCGGGAGTCCTCTAGTTTCACCGCCCGTTTCATGGCTGGGTAGCTCAGCTGGTTAGAGCAGGGGTTTCATAAGCCCAAGGTCGGCGGTTCAAGTCCGCCCTCAGCCACCATGATTCGATCGACGGCGCCGCTCACGGCGCCGTTGTCATATCGGGGCGTTAACGGCAGCGCTTCGCATCGAGCACGCTGATGACCGGCGTGTCGATCGGATAGCAGGCGCCGCCGTCGTTCGCGCCGAAGTAACCGGGCGGTGGACCACCGCACGTCGGCACGAGTGTCCACACGACGAGCTTGGCGCCGTCGATGTGCGCGACGCTGATCGCATCGGCCTTGCGCTCCTTCGCGATCGCGCCGAGCGACACGCGTTTGATCTGCTTGCCGCGAGCCTTCTGCACGATCGCGAGCTTCTGCGCGGGCCAGCCATCGACCGCCGGTGCGCGACCGAACGAGGAGGTGATCGTGCAGCGGCCAGCACTCACTGGCTTGTAGCCACGTCGCGCGAGCTCGGCGGAGAGGTCGTCGACGTGATCGAACGACGCGTGCGCGTCGGTCGAGTCCGTCAGCGTCGCGATCACCGTGCCGTCGTTCTTGCGCAGCTCGACGAACGCGACCTCGCCGCGCTTCTCGTCGAGCGTGCCGCCATCCTCGACCTCCTCGCACCACGGCTGCACGCCGGGCACCGCAAACGCGTGCTCGCTCTCCGAGTACGCGGTCGGTGCGTGATAGCGGCGCTCGGTGTTCTCGCAGATGCCGGTGGCATGCGCGGCCTTTGCGAGCACGAGCAACAAGAGGAGCGCCTTCACTGCCCGATCATTACGCGATCCGCACGCTGCCTATTTCATTCGAAGCGCACCGTCAATTCGAGCCGGGCCGCGCGACCGGCGGGATCGGCGGCAGGTTCAACGCATCTCGGATCGCAGCGACGCCGTCGGTCGTGATGTTGAACGCGACGCTGAACAGGCCGATCACGTTCTTCTCGACGCGGTTCATCTCGCCATCGGCCCACATCAGCGTTGCCATGGTGAAGATGACCTTCTGGCGGAGCGCCGGAGACGTGATGCGTGTCGCGAGGTTGGCGACGTAGTCGTGGATCTGCGCCGGTGCCTTCAGAGCAGCGAGCCGCTCGCGCGCGCCCTTCACCATGCCACCGAGCACTTCGCGATCGACACCCCACGGCAGCGAGAACAGGATCTCGTCGAACCGCTGAGCCTCGGCGGGCGTCACCTTGTCGTCGGCGACCAGGCTCACGACCATCGTCTCGAGGATCGCGAGGCGCTGTGCGTCGTCGAGCTGGGCGAAATCGTTCGCATCGAGGTGCATGCTCACGCCGGGAGCATGACCCGGTTTTCGGCTCCGGACACGGGCTCGTAACATTTTAAAGTCCAAGCTGACTGTTTCTCCAAAGCGCGATACGACTCCTCCATGGACTTCGCACTCGATGACGATCAGCGATTGATCGTCGACACCGTGCGCCGGTTCGCCGAACGCGACCTGCGCTCCTGGTCTGCCGACGCCGATCGCGCCGGTGCTCCGCCGGATCGCCTCGCGCAGGTCGCCGGCGAGCTCGGCCTGTTCGTCGATGCGGTCCCCGCCGCCAACGATGGCCTCCTCGAGGGCACGTACTCGCACGTCACGCGCGCGCTGCGCGGCTTCGAGCTCGGCCGCGGCTGCGCCGGACTCGGCGCGCTGCTCGAGGCGAACGTCGAGCCGGCACTCGCGGTCGGCCGCTGGGGCACGCAGGCGGCGCAGCAATCGCTGTTCGCGTCGCTCGCGAGCGGCGGCATCGCGACGCTCGTCCATGACTCGCGCGGCAATCTCGAGATCGGCGAGAGCGGCGGCCCCGGAGGAGAAGTTCGCGTCTCGGGCAAGCTCGGCCCGGCGCCCGCGCTCGCAGCGGCGAGCCACGTGCTCGTCGTGGCGAAGGACATCACGTTCCTCGCGACGACCGACGCGATGAAGCGCACCGCGATCACGCCGAGCGGCTGGCGCGCCGCGAAGTGGGCGACCGCCGAGCTCGATGCGCACAAGGTCCCGGCCGACTTCGTGCTCGGCCGCGGCCGCGAGATCGGCGACCGCGTGCTCGCGTGGGCGCGCGTGTCGCTCGCGGCGCGTGCGGCCGGTGTCGCGACCGCCGCGATGGAGTACGCCGAGGCGTACGCGAAGGAGCGCATCCAGTTCGGCCAGCCGATCGGCAAGTTCGAGTCGCTGATCCGGCTGCGCGACGATGCCGAGACCGGCGCGGTCGCCGCGCGCACGCTCGCGCTCTACGCGGCGTGGGCGATCGACAAGGACGATCCACGCGCGCTCGATCTCGCGAGCCGTGCCCGCGTCCACGCCGGCGACGCCGTCACGAAGGCGACGATCGATGCCGTCCAGATCTTCGGCGGCTACGGCTTCGTCAACGACTATCCCGTCGAGAAACTGATGCGCGACGCGCGCGCGTTCGAGGCACTCCACGGCGACGAGCGGCTCGGCCGCGTGCTGTCGCAGAAGGCGCAGGCCTGACATGGACCTCTTCCACAACAACCCGCTGTTCCAGGGCGTGCGCCAGATGCTCGGCGCGTTCGCGAAGCAATCGATCCGTCCGATCGCGATCAAGCACGACCAGGAAGAGTCGATGCCGTGGGATCTGATGAAGACCGCGGCGACGCTCGGCCTGTCGCAGACCGCGGTCGTCGACGGCCGCAAGAAGCTGACCGGCGTCGACGAGGATCCCGATCCGAAGAAGCCCAAGAGCCAGGCGCGGCTCGCAGTCGCGGGCTCCGAGGAGCTCGCCTACGGCTGCGCCGGCATCTGCCTCGCGATCGGCGGCTCCGGCCTCGCCGCATCGCCGGTGTCGCGCATGGGCACCGAGGAGCAGAAGCAGGAGTTCCGCCGCCTCCTCACCGGTACCGACGATAAGGGCCACATCCGCGTCGCCGCCATGGCGCTCTCCGAGCCAGCGACCGGCAGCGACATCTCCGGCCTCAAGACGACCGCGCGCCCCGACGGCGACTACTGGGTGATCCGCGGCAGCAAGCAATGGATCACGAACGGCCAGTCGGCGTCGGTCTACGTCGTGTGGGCGCAGACCGAGGCCAGCGCCGGCCGCGCCGGCGTGCGCGGCTTCGTCATCGCGCGCGACACGCCCGGCCTGATCCCCGGCAAGAAGGAGACGAAGCTCGGCATCCGCGCGTCGGAGACCGCGCAGGTTCACTTCGAGGACGTCCGCGTCCACAAGGACATGATGCTCGGCATCGGCGGCGAAGCGGCCGGCGGCCTCGCCGACACCAAGAAGATGCTCGACTCGACACGCCCCGTCGTCGGCGCGCAGGCGGTCGGCATCGCGCGCGCCGCATACGAGTTCCTGCTCGAGCGCGTGCAGGGCGGCTCGCTGCACGGCACGCCGATGGCGAGCCACCAGCACATCATGTTCGAGCTCGCCGAGATGCAGATGGAGATCACGGCATCGCGCATGCTCGCGCACCGCGCGGCGTGGCTCGCCGATCACCACCTCGACAACGTCGCCGAGGCGTCGATGGCCAAGGCGCACGGCGCGCGCACCGCGCAATGGGTGACAACGCGCGCGATGGTGCTGCTCGGCGAGGAGGCGCTCGAGCCCGGCCACCCGGTCGAGAAGTGGTACCGCGACGCGAAGATCTACGACATCTTCGAGGGCACCGGGCAGATCCAGCGCCGCATCATCGCCAAGCACATGACCGGCCAGAACCCGACCTGACGATCGTACTCGGCCGAAATGGGGTCCGACCCCATTTCCAGTCCCGACGTCGGCTGCCGCAAATGGGGTCCGACCCCGTTGCGCCCCCGCGTAGCCGATGATTCGCAACGCGGCGCGAGGTGGGATATTTTGGTCTGACGGATGGCGATCGCGTTGGGCATTGACCTGGGGACGACCAACTCCTGTGCGGCGGTCGCGACGCCCACGGGCGTGGAGTTCATCCTCGGTCAGCGCGCCGAGCGCGTGCATCCGTCGGTCGTCGCATTTCCGCAGGCCGGCGGCGTCGTCGTCGGTACGGACGCGAAGCGCTTCCGCCTGACCGAGCCGCAGCACGTCATTCACTCGGCGAAGCGGTTCATCGGCCAGAACATCCGCGCGCCGCTCGTCCAGCTCGCGCTGACCGGCATCCGCTACAAGGTCACCGAGGGACCGAACCAGCAGCCGATCGTCGTCGTCCGCGATCGCCGGATGACGATGCCGGAGATCAGCTCGCACGTGCTGCTGTACCTCAAGCGGTGCGCGGAGCGTCAGCTCGGCGAGTCGGTCACCGACGCGGTCGTCACCGTGCCGGCCAACTTCACCGACGCGCAGCGCCAGGCAACGAAGGAAGCCGGTCGCTTGGCCGGCCTGAGCGTCATGCGGCTCATCAACGAGCCGACCGCCGCCGCGCTCGCGTATGGGTTTGGTCGCAACCAGGACCAGCTGATCTGCGTGTTCGACTTCGGCGGCGGCACGTTCGACGTCAGCATCCTGCGCATTCACGGCGAGGTGTTCGAGGTCCTCGCGTCCGATGGCGACTACTTCCTCGGCGGCGACGATCTCGATCGCGCACTCGCCGAGGTGCTCGCCGCCGAGTGCAACCGCGCACTCAACTTCGATCCGCGCCAGCACCCCGTCCTCATGATGAAGCTCATGATGGGCGCCGAGGCGATCAAGTGTCACCTGTCGGAGAACGACTCCGCCGAGGGTGAGATCGACGGCATCGACCTGCCGAACGGCACGCAGGGCTCGCTCCCGTTCGCGCTGCATCGCCGGCAGTTCGAGGACCTGATCGCGGGCTACGTGAACCGCACGATCGAGGTGACGAAGCAGGTGCTGCAGCAGGCGCGGCTGTCGGCGCGCGACATCAGCGACGTGCTCTGCGTCGGTGGCTCGACGCGCATCCCCGCGGTGCGCCAGCGACTCGCCGATACGTTCGGCCGCGAACCGAACATCCGCATCAACCCCGACGAGGTCGTCGCGCAGGGCGCGGCGATCCAGGCGGGCAGCTTGTCGGGCTCGATCATCGCCGGCACCGGCATGGGCACGCGCGACGCGGTGATGACCGAGGCGCACTCGCCGCTGCTCTACGGCGGCGCGCAGATGCCGAAGGGCCCGATCGCCCGCCCCGTCCTGCTCGACGTCAATCCGTCGACGTTGTCGATCCAGACCGCGGGCGGATACGCCGAGCGCCTGCTCGACAAGAACTCGCCGATCCCGATCGAGCGAACGCGCGTGTTCACGACGGCGCGCGACAACCAGACGCGCGTCGAGATCGATTGCTGCCGCGGTGAGTCACGGCGGTTTGCCGAGAACGAGCCACTCGGCCAGCTCCTCCTGGAAGGATTGCCCGCGAGGCCGCGCGGTGATCTCAAGATCGAGGTCTGCTTCCGCGTCGACGCGGATGGCATTCTCCACGTTCGCGCCAGTGATCTCGACTCCGGCGCCGCACAGGAAGCACGCATGCAGGTACTGGGTGCGCCGACCGGGGGCGCTTGAGTACCCGCAGCGACGTACTACTCTGGGCGACGCGAGTGATCGGGCGGAAGGGGCAACCCGCTCACGTCATTCTCGAGGTCCGCGCGGACGCGACGCCCGAGCAGGCGCAGGAGGCGTTCCACAAGATCGCCCGCACGTGTCACCCCGACCTCCATCGCAACGGCCTCAACGCCGAGGAGCTCGAGCTGGTGACCAGCGCCTACGCCGCGGTCGCCGGCGCGTATCACGTGCTGCGCTCGCAATCGATGCAGACGACTCGCATGCGGACGATCAAGTCCGACGGCTCGATGCCGCCCCAACAGGTTGGACCAATGGGCGTCTCGTCCAACGTGCCCGCGACGCCATCGGGCGCAGCCCCGAGCGGTAACGCGTCGCAGTCGATGTCGTCGAAGGCGCTCGTCTACTATCGGAAAGCCGAGCTGTCGCTCAAACGCGGCGATCTCAAAGGCGCTCTGCTCCAGCTGAAGCTCGCGATCGCCGCCGACCCCGGCTCCGCGTTTCTCCGAACAGCTCTTGCCGAGGTCGAGCTCGAATTGCGCAAAGGGACGTAGTTTCTCGCGGCCGGTGGACAGTCACTCGATCATGTGACCAACTCCACCCGAAATGCCGCCGCGGATGACGACAGGTACTGCGATCACCGGACACGGGGTCTGGCACCCCGACAACATCCTCACGAACGACGAGCTCGTCGCCGCGTTCAACGAGTTCGTCTCGCGCGAGAATGCGAAGCGCGCGGACGACATCGCAGCCGGCAAGCGCGAGCCGCTGAAGCCGAGCTCCTCCGAGTTCATCGTCAAGGCGTCGGGCATCAAGCAGCGCTACGTCCACGACAAGACGGGCCTGACCGATCCCGAGCGCATGTGCCCGAACATCCCGGACCGTCCCGAGGAGGCGCTGTCGGCGCAGGCCGAGTACTCGGTCAACGCCGCCAAGCGCGCGCTCGCGAAGGCGGGCCGCACCGGCGAGGACATCGACCTCGTCGTGCTCGGTGCGTCGAACCTGCAGCGCCTCTATCCGGCGATCGCGATCGAGGTGCAGGAAGCAATCGGCGCGCGCGGCTGGGCGCTCGACATGTCGCTCGGCTGCTCGGCCGCGACCGGCGCGACCATCGTCGCATCGCAGGCGATCCAGGCGGGCACCGCGACGTGCGCGCTCGTCGTCGTCCCCGAGCTGACGACCGGCCACATGAACTGGCGCGATCGCGACAGCCACTTCATCTTCGGCGACGCCTCGGTGTCGCTCGTCGTCGAGAAGGCGGACCGCGCGAAGGCCGGTTCGTGGGAGATCCTGTCGACGAAGATGCTGTCGAAGTACTCGGCGACCGCGATCCGCAACAACCTCGGCTACCTCGATCGCTGCGATCCGACGACGCAGTTCTCCGACAGCAAGCTGTTCCACCAGCAGGGCCGCAAGGTGTTCAAGGACGTCGTGCCGCTCGCGTCGAAGTTCATCGGCGAGCACCTCGAGCAGCTCGGCCTGACCCCGCAGCAGGTCAGCCGCTACTGGCTGCACCAGGCGAACGAGAAGCTCAACACGCTCGTCGCGGAGCGCGTGCTCGGCCACGAGCCGACGCGCGCCGAGTCGCCGATCATCCTCGACGAGTACGGCAACACCGCATCCGCGGGCTCGCTGATCGCGTTCTCGAACCACTCCGACGACCTGCCGAGCGGCAGCTACGGCGTGATGTGCTCGTTCGGCGCCGGTTACTCGCTCGGCTCGCTGATGCTCCAGCGCCAGTAGGCGCGGCCATGTTCGGCTGGCTCACCGAACGTCGTCGCCGCCGGCTCCTCGAGGAGCCGTTCCCGCCGGCGTGGGCCGAGATCCTCGAGCACAACGTCGCGGCGTACCAGCTGCTCGACGAGACCGAGCAGAAGCGGCTGCGCGACCTCGTCCAGGTGTTCATCGCGGAGAAGAACTGGGAAGGCTGCGGCGGCCTCGAGCTCGACGACGAGATCAAGGTCACGATCGCCGGAACCGGCTGCATGCTGATCCTCGGCCGCGACCACGACCTGTTCCACGAGGTCCTGTCGATCCTCGTCTATCCATCGGCGGTGCTGCACCGGGAGCGCGGGCGCAGCTTCTTCGACCCGGGCAGCCGCCCCGTCGAGGAGGACATGCCGGTCCTCGGCCTCGCCGTGAAGGGCGGCGCGGTCGTCCTCGCGTGGGACAGCGCACTCCGCGGTGCGCGCGATCACGCAGACGGCCACAACGTCGTGATCCACGAGCTCGCCCACAAGATCGACTACCTCGATGGCGCCGCCGACGGCACGCCGCCGCTCGACGGATCTGCGGCGCGCCGCGCGTGGATCGCCGCGTTCGCTCCCGCGTTCCTCGCCCACCGCGAGCGAGCCGAGCGCGGCCAGCCCAGCTTCCTCGACGACTACGCTGTCACGAACGAGGCTGAATATTTCGCCGTCGCGACCGAGGCGTTCTTCGAGAAGCCCAAGGCGCTGGCGCGCGAATTGCCCGACGTGTATGCGTCCCTGCGCGACTTCTATCGGATCGACCTCGCCGCCCGGGGCTGACGCAGTTCTTACTGGATCGGGAATTCTCGCCTGCTAGCGTTTTCGGGGTGAGCAGCGAAATCTTCCGCGACCGCACCGAAGGGGCCACCGCACGACGTCAGGATCTGTTGCGCCGGCGTCGCGATGAATTCGTGATGATGCCGCACGCGATACGTCGCGTGTTCGTGGCGCGCCGCGCGCGAATAGCCGCGAGCCTCGCGATCTGCGCGACCGGCGCCGTGTTCGTCACGACCGCGCTCAGCGCGAGTTTCGCGAAGGCGATCGCGAGCCACATGCCCGGCATCAACCCCGCCGTGCTGTCGACGTTCGTCGTCGCGATGTGGGTCATCGGCGCGCTCGCGTTCACGCTGTCTCGCGCGCGCGGCGAGCACCAGTTCGCCGTGCAGATGTCGAAGTACGTGCTGCCCGGCGAGGACCTCGACCACGATCTCGAGCGGCTCTCGCACGAGAACCCCGACGACATCGCGCGCGGCATGGCGCATCGGCTCGAGGTGAAGTCCGCCGCGCTGCCGCTCCTCGCCGCGGGCTTCATCCTGCCGATGACCGCGCTCTACATCTATCAAGGCATCCGCGCAGGCGGCTGGCCGTCGATCACCGACTACGAGGCGAGCCTCGTGCTGCACACGAAGGCGTTCGTCGGCACTGCGATCGCCGGTGTGGTCTCCGCCGTGATCATGACGCGCAGGTTCGCGCGCCTCCCCGCAGTCGCGCCGGTCGGCGCCGCGCTCGCGCTCGGCCTCGGGATCTTCGCGATCGAAGGGACGACGTGGCTTGCGGGCATCGCGCTGCTCTTCGCGACCGCCGCTGCAATCGCGTGGCGCCTCCGCAAGGAGCGCAGGCTGCTCGAGACCGAGGACCCGGCTGCGGGCAGCGAGCTGTTCACGATCCGCGGCATGCTGCGCTCGATCGCCAGCGCGGCACGCACCGTTCGCAAGCACGCGTTCGCGACCCAGCATCGCCGGATCTTCGTGTGGGGGACGACCGCGCTCCTCGTCCTCTTTGGTTTCACGATGGCTCAGGTTCGAGGCGATCGGAACATGCCCAACAAGGCCGCCGCGCGCGTCGCGCCGCAGGTCGACCTGAAGACGCCGGTCGTCATGAAGTCCGGCTCGACGTACCGCATCGAGCACATGGGCGACGGCCGCCTGAAGATCTCGATGACGATCGTCGACAGCCAGCCGGTCGACATCGCGTTCCCGGGCGTCGCCACGATCCCGCCGACGTGGGCCGCGAAGCTCGACGTCCATATCACGCAGTACGCGTCGAGCCTGCGCGTCACCGCGTTCCCCGACGAGGACGGCGCTCGCGTCGAGACGCTCTCTGCGGCGCAGGTCGACGCGACCTTCAGCCAGGCGGCGTGCGACATCGCGATGCACGACCTCGCGCTGCAGGTTCAGACGCAGGTGCCCGGCGAGTACACGCTCTACGTCACGCCGGTGCTCGCGCCCGCCGGCTGTTAGCTCACGACGACGGTGCGCCGCGGTGCGTACGCGGGCGCGGCTTGCCAACCGTCACCGCGAACCGGCGCGCCTGATACTTCACGCGCGCGGGATAGCGATTGCACTTGCCGGTGCTAACGCCGTGGTTGCCGCAGCCATAACCGGCGAGCGCGACCTCGAGGTTGCCGCGCACGCGTCGATCTTTGAGCCAGTGCCCGAGCTCCATCGCTGCCGTCGAGTACGCGATGTGAAGATCACGCTGCTCGAGGCATGTCTCCCACGTCTTCGCGTACGTCTGCACGACGCCACAGTAGAGCGAGGCGTTCTTCGTCAGGTAGCGCGGTGGCTCCCTCGACGGATATCGCCCCATCACGCGGCGGCCGCGCTCGACGCGCGAGAGCGCGTAGCGATCGAATCGGCTCTCTACATAGGCCATGCCGAGCAGCAGCTCGGCGGGTACATCGTCGGTCGCCGCCGCCATCGCCGCATGCACGTGAGCGATCGAATCGAACGCATCGAGAGGAGTCGCTGCATGTAGACGGAAGGCGAGCCCGACGTGCTGGAGGAACAGCAGAAGGCCCGTCATACCCCTCCCTCTAGCAGCCCCCGTGCTAGCTCCCGCTGAAGTGGAGAACCTGAGCAAAACCTGTGGATCGGGTGTGAACTACCGTCCCGGAGTGCGCATTTCTGTCCAGCCGGGCGCCTGCGCACGGTGAATTCGTTACAGCGGCTACAGGTCTAGCCGCCGTCGAGACCGGGGCGCTCACGCGCACCGCGGCACTACTCCCGTGCGCGCCGTTCGACGAAAGGTCGGACCCACCTGGTACGGTGCGGCCGATGTTTGGTGACGCGACCACGGCGCGTGACAACGGCGCCGCCGGCGGCGAGGCGATCCTCGCGCGGGCACTCGCTCGCTTCGGTCACGGGTCGCTGCGTCCCGGTCAGTCGGACGTCATCGCCGACATCTTCTCCGGACGGCCCGTCGTCGCCGTCATGCCGACCGGCGCGGGCAAGTCGCTCTGCTATCAGCTGCCGGCGATCGTCCTCGGCGAGAAGGGCGGCGTCACGCTCGTCGTCTCGCCGCTGATCGCGCTCATGAAGGATCAGGTCGACGCGCTCCGAGCGCGCGGCATTCCGGCAGTCGCGCTGACGTCGGCTGCGTCCGCCGAGGAGCAACGCCAGATCATCGACGGCATACGCGCCGGCGTGTTCACGCTCGTCTACGTCGCTCCCGAGCGGTTCCGTTCACCTCGCTTCGTCGACGCGCTCCACGCGAGCGCGGGCCGCATCGCGCTCGTCGCGATCGACGAGGCTCACTGCATCTCGGAGTGGGGTCACGACTTCCGCCCCGATTACCGTCGGCTCGGCCAGGTCGTCGCCTCTCTGCAACCGCCGCGCCTCGCCGCATTTACTGCGACCGCGACTCCGGAAGTGCGCAAAGACATCGCGGCGCAGCTCGGCATGGCCGACGCGCGATTGCACGTCCGCGGCTTCGATCGCCCTAATCTCCACTACTCCGTGCAGAAAGCCGGCGGCACGAACGACAAGATCGATCAGCTCGCCGAGCTGGTGCGCCTGCGAGAAGGCGGGGTTGCGCTCGTCTACGCAGCAACGCGCAAGAACGCCGAGGCCTACTCGCAAGCTTTGCGCAAAGCGGGCATGCGTGCGCGCGTCTATCACGCGGGTCTCGAGGACGAAGTACGTAGTAAAGCGCAGGACGTCTTCATGGCGGGCCAGCTCGACGTGATCGTCGCGACGAACGCGTTCGGCATGGGCGTCGACAAATCCGATATCCGCCTCGTCGTCCACGCCGACATCCCGCGCAGTCCGGAGGCCTACTACCAGGAGGCCGGCCGCGGCGGCCGCGACGGTAAGCCGACCCGCTGCGTGCTCCTGTTCAATCACGGCGACATCCGCCTGCAGGAGTTCCTCATCGACGCGTCGTTCCCGTCGGCCGAGCTGCTGCGCGGCCTGTGGAAGCTGCTCGCGACGAACCCGTCGCTCGGCAAGCTCACGCGCAACGACGAGGATCTCGAAGCCCGGCTCAAGCCGCACCTGCCGGGCAACCCGTCGGGCGCGGCCCTCTCCGCCGCGATCCGGATCCTCGAGCGCCACGGCATGCTGACGCGTGACGACGAGCGGCTCGCCGCCTCGCGCCCGCAGCCCGGTCAGTACCCTCCGCTCGACGTCGAGTCGCTCGCGCGCCGCGCCGAGATCGAGCGCGGCAAGCTGCGCACGATGATCGATTACGCGTACTACCCGCGGTGCCGCCGCCAGTACGTGCTCGAATACTTCGGCGACGCCGACTGGAACGCGCGCGATCGCCGCTGCGGCGCGTGCGACAACTGCGAGGCGATCGCCCACGGCAAGGTGACCGGCCTCTCCGAGGACGACGTCAAAGCCGTGCGCTCGCTGCTCATGCTCGTCGGCTCGCTCAATGGCCGGTTCGGCCGTACGCGCATCGCGGCGATCGCGAACGGCACCGACGACGACGCGCGGTTCGACGAGATGCCCGAGCGCGGCGCGCTGCGCGGCTGGTCGTCGCAACACCTGCTCGATCTCCTCCGCGCACTCGAAGGCGCGGGCCTCGTCGAGGCGTCGCGCGGCGAGTACCCGACGATCACGACGACGCGAAAAGGTGACCAAGTTGGCATCGGCCGGCTCGATCCCAACGACCTCGGCCTACAGATGCCGACGGTGTCGTCGAAGCGCTCGCGAATTCGCAAGCGCAAGCGCTGACCGCACGGATAGAATGCGCCCGATGCAGGGCCGCATGCTGATCGCACTCGCGCTCGCCTCCACGCTCGTCGACATGTCGAGGATCGCGGACGCATGCACGATCGGGCCCACGCCAGAGTTCGCGGTCGACGCGGCGTACAGCGACGACATGACACCGCCGCCAACGCCAACGGTGACCGCCGAGGTCTACCGCGGGGACCTCACGAAGGAGCATGGCTGCAGCGAGACCCGGTCGTCGTGCGGCGACAAGTACGCGGGCATCGAGCTGCGCATCACCTCGCTCGACGATCGCGCGCCATTCGACAAGCTTGGCTATCACGTGCGCTACGTGAGCGGCGACTCGCCGAGCAAACTGAAGATCGTCGACGGCCCCGTGCTCGGATTCGGCGGCAGCGTCAAGCTTCCGTTCGATCCGGACGACGAATCGGACTTCGCGGTCACGCTCGAGGTCAGCGTCGTCGATCTCAACGGCAACTACTCCGAGCCAACGATCGTCACCGTTTCCGAGGATCATCTGATGTCGTGCTCGGCGAGCCAGGTCGACTCGCGCATGTTCGTCTGGCTCGCGGTCGGCTTCGTGCTCTGGCCGCGCCGCCGGCTTCGGCGAACACACCGCGTCCGCACCTGATCCCTTCGGCTCGTCCGGACCTCGTCGGACAACGTCCGAGCGCCGGCCGTTCTCGGACACGCAGCGCGTTCTATCGCGTGCTTTGCGCGGGCGCACAGAATGCACTGCCGCCGCGCATGGCCTCGACTGCTACAATCCGTTCGATGCGCGCTCTGCTCCTCGAACCCGATCCGAAGTGGCTCGCCGAACGGCGCCGCCTCGGTCAGGACCGCTTCGACGAGGTCTGGGACGGAGTGCTTCACGTGGTTCCTTCGCCGAGTGCCCCACATCAACGGTTCGAAAGCGAGCTTGAAGCGGTCTTTCGACAAGTGGCGATGCCCCAGGGCTTCGAGGTGTTTCACAACCTCGATCTCCTCGATCGCAGGAAGGGCGAGAACAACTATCGCCAGCCCGACATCGCGGTCGTGTCACCGAGCGACGTCATGCACCGCGGCATCGATGGTCATGCCGAGCTCGTGGTCGAGATCCTGTCTCCAAACGACGAGAGCCGCGAGAAGCTCGACTTCTACGCGATGTGCAGGATCCCCGAGTACTGGATCGTCGATCCGATCACGAGCGCCATCGAGGTCTACGTGCTCGTCGGCGATGGCTACGAGCTCGTGAAGCCCGACGCCGGCGGCGTTATCGTCGCGCCGCGCTTCGACCTGCGGCTCTCCGTGGTCGATGGGCCGAAGCTGCGCGTGACCTGGCCCGACGGGCACACCGAAATCTGAGCGGTCTGCACAGAAATCTGCGAATCCGACAGGCGAGCCGCCACATCGTCGGCAACGTCGACACACCGACTCCTAGGTGTTCGCAGACTTAGGTGCTGGCAATGTCCTTGCACCATGTACCGGCATGCACGTGCTCGTCGTTGGACTGCTGCTCGGAGGGCTCGCCATCCTGGTGCGCCACGGGATGGGCGAAGCAATCGCACTCATGCGCCAGCTCGCTCGCCGGCACTGAGCGTTACGAGCGCGGCGCACCGCGGTGACGATCGATCGTCGATGCCGCAACGAATGCGAGGGTGATCGTTCAGCGCCGCGCGGCGATTGACAGAGTGTGGCCGATTCGACGAACACTCCGAGATCATGAGAATCGCGGTGGTTGTTGGTCTGGTCGTGCTCTCGGCCGCATGTGGTGACAACGAGGATCTCTCGGGTGATGCGGCGGGCTCGACGACTCAGATGGTATCGGGTGTGTTCGATTGTCGATCGCCGTCGCAGCGGCTGAGCTGTGCGCCGCCGGAGAATCCGGGCAAGCGCTTCGTCTGCCACGCGACCGGCGCCGGCCAGTACAACAAGATCAGCGTGCGTATCGGCAACAGCGCGCACGTGCCGGGTTACTCGCACGCAGGCGGAAAGCCTGCCGACCAGGCACCGGGCGCGAGTGCAGACGACGTCGGCGGCGGCGCGGGCCTCGATTGCGAGTGCGAGGAGCGCATCTGCGAAGGAACCTGCACCGGCGCCGCGGACGGCACGACGTGCGATGACGGCGACAAGTGCACCGGCGACGGCACGTGCAACGGCGATGTCTGCGAGCCGGGTCCCGCGAGCTGCGTCGACGGCACGCCGGTCGACGCATGTACGGTCGAGACCGGAGCATGTGATGCCGAGACCGGCGCATGCGCAACCGCGCCGGTGGCGGTCGGCACGACATGCGAGGACACCAAGGTCTGCGACAGCACTGCGGCGTGCGTCGACATTCCGCAGGTGATCCTGAACGACATCGAATCGAACGGCGGTGTGCCCGGCGACTGGGTCGAGCTGTACAACGCGGGCGTAGCACCAGCCGACGTCTCGGGTTGGCGCTTCCTCGACGCCGACGACACGCACGTGCCGTACGTGATCCCGACGGGCACCGTGATTCCGGTCGGTGGCTACCTCGTGCTCGAGGAGGCGCAGTTCGGCTTCGGCCTCGGCGCCGCGGATTCGGCGCGCCTCTTCGACGCGGCGGGCGCGCTCGTCGACTCGTACAGCTGGCCGACACACGCACCGACGACGTACGGGCGCTGCCCCGATGGCGCCGGCGCGTTCCGCACGGCCTCGTCGGTGACGAAAGGCGCGGCGAATGACTGCAGCGTGCAGGTTCGCGTGAACGAGGTCGAGTCGAGCGGCGGTGTGCCCGGCGACTGGGTCGAGCTCTACAACGTGGGATCGTTCCCGGTCGACCTCTCCGGCTTCATCTTCCGCGACGCCGACGACACGCACGCGTACGTGATCCCGGCGGGCACGACGATCGCGTCGCACGGCTACGTGGTCCTCGAGGAGGCGCAGTTCGGCTTCGGCCTCGGTGCTGCCGACTCGGCGCGCCTGTTCGACGGCGCCACGCTCGTCGATAGCTACGCGTGGACCGCGCACGCGGCGACAACCTATGGCCGTTGCCCCGACGGTACCGGCTCGTTCGGCACGACGACGACCATCACGAAGGGCGCCGGCAACGACTGCACGACGCTCGTCGGCATCAACGAGGTCGAATCGAACGGCGGCATCCCGGGCGACTGGGTCGAGCTCCACAACGCGGGTCCCGTTGCGGTCGATATCGGCGGCTGGATCTTCCGCGATAGCGATGACACGCACGCCTACGCCATCCCTGCCGGCACGACGATCGCGTCGCACGGTTACGTCGTCCTCGACGAGGCAGCATTCGGCTTTGGCCTCGGTGCCGCCGATTCGGCGCGCCTGTTCAATGGCACGACGCTCGTCGACAGCTACGCGTGGACTGCGCATGCAGCGGTCACGTACGGCCGCTGCCCCGACATGACGGGCGCGTTTGCCGCGACAACCGCCGCGACGAAGGGCGCGGCAAACGACTGCGGGGGCGGCGGCCCGACGGGCGTGCCGTGGCCCGGCAGGAACGCGGTGACGACCGTCGATGCGATGGGCGCACTCGGTGGCAACCTCAGCGGTCTGTTCCACGATGGCACCGAGCTGTGGGCCGCGCGCAATAACCCCGGCGAGCTCGTCGAGCTCGCGTGGAACGGCACGATCTGGACGCAGGTGTCGGCGCGCACGCTCCGCTATCCGAACGGCACCGGCAACGTCGACGCCGAGGACGTCACGAAGGCAGAGCTCGCATCGCCGGCGTTCTACGTCGCGGCCGAGCGCGACAACGACGTCGGCTCGACGAGCCGGCTGTCGATCCTGCGCTACGACACGAGCGTCGCCGGAACGACGCTCGTCGCGACGCACGAGTGGAACCTGACCGCCGATCTGCCCGCCGTCGGCGCGAACCTCGGCTTCGAAGCGATCACGTGGATCCCGGATACGTTCCTCGTCGCGAATTCGTTCTTCGATGCGGCGGCGGGCCACGCGTACACCCCGGCCGACTATCCGAACCACGGCACCGGCGTGTTCTTCGTCGGCGTCGAGCAGACCGGCATGATCTACGCGTACGCGCTCGATCACGGCAGCGGCGCGTTCACGCGGCTCGCATCGATCGCGAGCGGCGATCCGACGACGAAGGCGCTGTCGTTCGATCGCGAGCTCGGCTACCTGTGGGCCTTCTGCGGCGCCGGCTGCGGCAACCAGTCTGGCATCCTGCGCCTCGACACGATGGCTTCATCGCCGACGTTCGGCACGTTCACGCTGCGCCAGCGCATCGCGGCACCGTCGACGATGCCAAACCTCCAGAACGAGGGCATCGCGTTCGCGCCCGTCTCGCAGTGCACGAACGGCCAGCGGCCGTTCTGGTGGACCGACGACGGCGCGACCGGTGGCCACGCGCTGCGCACCGACACGATCCCGTGCACCGCGTTTGCGGGTCCCTAACGCGTCACGACGATATCGACGTCGTGCGTGAGGTCGCGGCCCCACGCGATCTGCAGGCGCGTGACGACCTGCCACTCGATCGGGCCGGCGGTCGGCGACACGGCCGACGCGATCGTCCGCGCGATGTCGCCGAGCGGCGTCGACGGCGCGCTCGCCTTCAGCTCGAGCGCGTCGGCGGGAATCGTCAGCTCGAACGGCACCGTCTCGGATTCGTAGGTCTTCGCGCCGCCGAGCTCGACCTCGAACTCGAACACGTCGGCATGTGACGTGCCGACGCCCTTGCCGCCGCTGTCCCGGTTGACCGTGACCATCTTCTGGCGCGCGCGCAGCTGGACGACGAGGCGCTTGGCCTCGACGGGTTCGGAGAGCGCGAGCAGGACGCGGCCGGTGATCGTGCCGCCGGGCGCGGACTTGGTCTGATCCAGCTCTAGACGCACCGAGCCACGACCGAGGCCGGTAACTTGCTTGGCGGTGTGCGCCACCGCCGAACCGGCGGCCTTCGCGCCCGACGCGATCTGGGGGCCGACGACCTTGGCGGTCTCGACCACCTTGGGACCCGCGACCTTGGCAGCGTCCGCGATCTGATTGCCCGCGACCTTCGCGGCCTTGCCGACCTGGCTGCCCAGCTTGCTGAGAAAGCGCCCGGCCTTCTTGAGTCCGTCCTCGGTGTCCGCCATGGCGAACAGCATGCCACGCACCGCGTCCCGACGTGGTAGCTATGGCTCGTGTCTGCCGACGAGGACCATTCTGACGCTCCGCTGGCGGACGTCCAGCTGACCGAGGTGCCTCGGGTCGCGGGTGGGCTCGGTGCGCTGTGGTCGACGATCCGGCACGTTCATCGCGACTCCGGCCTGGCGCGCGGCACGAAGGCGCTGCTCGCGATGAATCAGGCCGGCGGGTTCGACTGCCCGGGCTGCGCGTGGCCCGAGCCGAAGGCGGGCGAGCGTGCGCGCTTCGAGTTCTGCGAGAACGGGGCGAAGGCGCTCGCCGAGGAAGCGACGACGGCGCGGGCGACGCCCGAGCTGTTCGAGAAGGCGACCGTCGACGAGCTGCGCGCGCTGAGCGACTTCGAGCTTGGCCGGCTCGGCCGCATCACGCATCCGATGATC
Source organism: Kofleriaceae bacterium (assembly GCA_013368795.1). Taxonomy (GTDB): domain Bacteria; phylum Myxococcota_A; class Polyangia; order Haliangiales; family Haliangiaceae; genus JABFXX01. The sequence goes on along the minus strand of JABFXX010000052.1, from coordinate 9,882 downwards.
CTCGGCGACGATCGCAAGTACCACGCGATCGGCTGGGACGCGGCGATCGCGCTGATCGCGCACGAGCTGCGCGCCGCGGGCCCCGACGCGAGCGCGTTCTACACGTCGGGCCGCACCTCGAACGAGGCGGCGTTTCTCTACCAGCTGATGGGCCGGTTGTTCGGGACGAACAACTTCCCCGACTGCTCGAACATGTGCCACGAGTCGACCGGCAACGCGCTACTCGAGGTCGTCGGCGTCGGCACGGGCACGGTCTCGCTTAGCGACTTCGAGCACGCCGACATGATCTTCGTGGTCGGCCAGAACCCGGGCACGAACCACCCGCGCATGCTGACGACGCTGCGCGAGGCAGCGCGGCGCGGCGCGCATATCGTCAGCGTCAACCCGCTGCGCGAGGTCGGGCTGACGCGATTCGCGCACCCGCAGCATCCGCTCGATCTGCTCGCCGGCGGCGTGCCGCTCGCGGGCGACTTCGTCCAGGTCCAGCTCGGCGGCGACCAGGCGTTCTTCCTCGGCATCGGCAAGGCGGTGCTCGAGCTCGACCGCGCCAGGCAGCTGGCCGACGGGACCGGCGTCGAGACGGTCGTCAGCGAGGCGAAGACCGCGCCGGATCTGCTGTTCCTCGCCGACAAGACCGACAACTTCTTCGGGTGGCGCGATCACGCGCTCGCGACGCCGTGGGCGCAGATCGTCGAGTGCTCCGGCGTCGACGAGCCGACGATCCGCCGCGTCGCGGAGCGCTATGCGAAGTCGAAGGCGGTGATCGCGTGCTGGGCGATGGGCATCACGCAGCACAAGCACGCGGTCCGCACGATCCAGGAGCTCGTCAACGTGATGCTCCTGCGCGGCAACATCGGCCGCCCCGGCGCGGGCCTGTGCCCGGTGCGCGGGCACTCCAACGTGCAGGGCGATCGCACGATGGGCATCGACCATCATCCGCGCCAGCCGTTCCTCGATCGGCTCGGCGCCGCGTTCGGGTTCGAACCGCCGCGCATCTCCGGCTTCGACACGGTCGCCGCGATCGCCGCGATGGAGACCAGCGCGCTCCGCGCGTTCGTGATGCTCGGCGGCAACTTCCTGTCGGCGTCGCCCGATACCGATCGCACGGCGCGCGCGCTCGAGAAGTGCGGCCTGACCGTCAGCATCTCGACGAAGGTCAACCGCACGCACCTCTATCCAGGCGGTCGCGCGCTGATCCTGCCCTGCCTGTCGCGCAGCGAGCAGGACGGTGGCCAGTTCGTCACCGTCGAGGATTCGATGAGCATGGTGCACCGCTCGCAGGGCAACCTCGAGCCGAGCAGCCCGCACCTGTGGAGCGAGCCCGCGATCGTCGCCGCGCTCGGCGAGCAGCTCGTCGGCACCGACCACGTTGACTGGCGCGAGCTCGCCGGCGACTACGACAAGATCCGCGACAAGATCTCGCAGGTCGTGCTCGGCTGCGAACGCTACAACGAGCGGGTTCGCGCGCCCGATGGCTTCCAGCTGCCGAACTCGGCACGCGACGGCTCGTTCGCGAACGTCGGTGGCCGCGCGCGCTTCACGGTCTCTGCCCTGCCCGACCTGACGCTGCCGCCCGGCCGGCTGCGCATGATGACGATCCGCAGCCACGACCAGTACAACACGACGATCTACGGCCTCGACGATCGCTACCGCGGCATCCGCGGCGAGCGGCGCGTCATCTTCATGAACGCGACCGACATGGTCGAGCGCGGCCTCGTCGAGCGTCAGGTCGTCGACCTCGTCGGCGAGTGGCACGACCGCGAGCGCGTTGCCGAGGAGTTCATCGTCGTCTCGTACGACCTGCCGCGCGGCAACTGCGCGACCTACTTCCCCGAGGCCAACGCGCTCGTCCCGCTCGACAGCACGGCGGATCGCTCGAACACGCCGACGTCGAAGTCGGTCATCATTCGCATCCGCACGCGCGGGAACCAGTAGGCGCGCTACCAGTCGATGCGCAGCGTCGCGCCGCCGCCCTGGGGCGACACGATCGGGGTCAGCACGAAGCGCTCGCGACGAACGCGCTGGCCGCGCGACGCGTGCTCCTTGCTCGACGACGAGCTCTTCGCGATGAAGCCCTTGTAGATCGCAAACATCGCGAAGCCGCCGGAGACGACCGCGATGCCCGCGCCGACGCGGCCGAGCATCTTGCCGCGATCGCCACGATCGTTGAGGTCGTTGACCGAAGCCTCGTCGAGCGGCATCGCCGCCATCTCCGGGCACGACGGGTCGACCGCGTGGTACGCGCCGCCGTCGCAGAGCTTGTTGCGCGCGTCGGAGCGGAGGCTGTTGCCGTAGAGGGCCATGCCGATGCCGCCGGCCGTCACGGCGACCGCGCCGATCGAGATGCCCTTCCACATGCCGTTGCCGCGCTCTCCGCCCTCGCTGGGGCCGCCGCCGCCGCCACCGCCGCCACCGCCGCTGCCACCGCCGGTACCGATGCCCCCGCCGCCGTCGAAGCCCCGCTCGAGCTCGGCCGAGATCGACTCGGTCTTGCCGCCCGTGACGGTGACGTCCTTCTCCCAGCGACGGAATCCTTCTGACTCGACCGACAGCCGGTACTTGCCCTCGGACAGGCCGTTGACCGTGCCGGAGCCGTTGTTGATGTTGCCCTTCTCCTGGCCGTCGATGAGGATCGTTCCGCGCTCGGCGTTGGCGAGCTTCACGACGAGCGTGCCGCTGCTCTGCTCGCCCGTGAGCTTCGCGTAGATCTTCTTGGCCCAGCCCTGCAGCGCGGCGCCCGACGTCTCCGAGAGCGGAACGAGGTCGCTCGACGACTTCAGGATCGACTTCCGGCCCACGTCGAGGACCTTCATCGTGACCTGGTAGGACTTACCGTCCTTCTGGATCTTGCCGAACATCAGCACTTCAGCGCCGAGCTGGTTGCCGATGTTCGCCATGCAGTTCGGCTTCTCGTCGTCGCAGTTGTTCAGGAGCTTCTGGTCGACGAGCTCTTTGTCGCTGCCCGGCGCCAGCTGGTACTGACCCGTTCCCGCCTTCGCGCGGCTGCGCAGACCGTCGGTGAGCTCCTTCGCGACCTGTGCATCGCCCGCCGTTGGTGTGCCGCTCGGATCGACGACCTCGAGACCGAGCACGGCGATCGATGGACGCGCGAACGCAGTCGCAGTGGAGCCCAGCGTCATGAACGCGACACAAACCACGGAAAGTGCACGGGTCATGGGTTCCCTCAGAGGAGGTAGTATACACCAATCGTGCGGACGCTATCAGCCCGGATCCTCCTCGGTTTCATGGCGCTGACCCTCGCGTTCGGGGGCATCACGATCAACATCGTCATCAACCAGCGGACCCTCGCAGGGTACGTAGGAACGCTCAATACGGGCCTACTCCCGGTCGCCGAGACGACCAAGGACCTGGCCCGGCGTGAGGAAGAGCTGAGGCAATTCCTGGCAGACGGATTCGACAAGGATGCGACCGTCGAGACCGCCAAGCTCCGGCTCGATGGATTCCGGCAGCGCCGCGACAAGGAGGTCGCCGCGCTCCAGAAGTTCGTCTCCGAGTACTCCGATATCGAGGCCCTCGACCGCAAGCACTCCCTGCGCAACTCGATCGACACGATCCAGCAGCAGGTAGAGCTCCTGAAGCCCCGCTACGACGGCCTCGAGCTGGCGCTGCGCCAGAGCGAATCGGTCGCCAACGACAGCGTCAATGCGGGCCTCGCCCCGCTGCGCGATGGCGAGCGCGCACTCGCCTCGCTGACGAACGACCTCGCCAACAAGATCCAGAACCGGGTCAAGACCGGCCTCGAGGACCTCCAGAAAGGCGAGAAGGAGTCGCTCGGCATCACGATCCTCCTCGGCGCGGTCGCGGTCGCGCTCGGCCTCATGATGACGACGTGGGTCGTGATCACGCTGCGTCCGCTGCGCCGGCTGCAGAACGCCGCCCGCCTCGTCGCGTCCGGCGACTACGGCAGCCGTATCGAGGAGAGAGGCCCCGCCGAGGTCGCCGACCTCGCGCGCGAGCTCAACACGATGGCGCGCGCCGTCGAGGAGCGCGAGCGCGAGCTCGTCCGCTCCGAGCGCCTCGCCGCCGTCGGCAAGATGGCCGCCATGATCACGCACGAGGTGCGTAACCCGCTGTCGTCGATCGGCCTCAACACCGAGCTGCTCGACGACGAGCTCGGCGATGCCTCGCAGGAAGCGCGCAACCTGTGCCGCGCGATCCATCGCGAGGTCGATCGCCTGACCGCGATCACCGAGGAGTATCTGACGTTCGCGCGCCTCCCCAAGCCAAAGATCCAGCCCGAGGCGATCAACCCGATGGTCGGCGCGCTCGCCGCGTTCGTCCGCGGTGACCTCGCGGCAAAGAAGGTCGACCTCGCCGTCGAGCTCGGCGAGCCCGATCCGATCGCGCTCGTCGATGCCGGCCAGATCCGCCAGTGCCTCATCAACCTCGTGCGCAACGCGAGCGAGGCGCTGTCGACCAAGGGCGGAGGCACCGTGACATTACGTACCCGCCGATCGGGTGACCGCATCACGATCGCGGTCGAGGACAACGGTGTCGGCATCCCCGCCGACGTGCTCCCGCGCCTGTTCGATCCGTTCTTCTCGACGAAGGAAGGCGGCAGCGGCCTGGGCCTCGCGCTCACCCAGCAGATCGTCAAGGATCACGGCGGTGACCTCTCGGTCGAGAGCACCGCGGGCAAGGGAACGACCTTCACGGTCAGCGTCCCTGCGAAGCCCTAGGCTTGCGATCTCGCCGCGGCCGATGGGATGATCGGCCTCCGGGGATGTCTGACAACGACGACAAGCGCCGCAGCGACCGCGAGTCTGTGACGCTCTTCGTCGAGTACGAGGGTGCGGACGACCTCGTCGGCGACTACACCGAGAATCTCTCGTCGGGCGGCACGTTCGTCGCGACCAACCGCCGCCTGCCGATCGGCACCCAGATCCAGCTCGTCCTGTCGTTCCCTGGCCTCCTCGAGCCCGTCGCCGTCACCGGCACCGTGCGCTGGACCCGCGGCCCCACCGGCGACGGCGATGTCGTCGGCGAAGGCGACGAGGCGGGCGCCGGCATCCAGTTCGATCCGGGTCCCGCGCGCGACCAGCTCGCCGCGATGATCGAGAAGATTCGCAAGCGCGATCCCAAGACGGTGTCGCGCATCTTCCGCGTGCTCGTCGTCGAGGACAACAAGCACGTCGCGACCCTCCTCCACGACGGCCTCAAGGGCTCCGCCCGCCGCGACTTCGGCAACGGCGTGTCGTTCGCCGTGTACAACGCCGAGGACGGCCGCCAGGCGATCGAGATCCTGCGTCGCGATCGGTTCGACGCGCTGATCGTCGATGTCTATCTGCCCGTCGTCGACGGCGCGAAGGTCATCTCGACCGCGCGCGGCGAGCTCGCGCTCACGAACCTGCCGATCATCGCGGTCTCGGCGGGCGGCGATGCCGCGCGTCGCTCCGCGCTCGATGCCGGCGCGAATATCTTCCTCGACAAGCCGATGCGGCTTCGTCAGGTGATCGAGACGATCCAGAAGCTGATCATCTCGGCGACCTCCTAAGCGGGGACGGTCTTAAGTTCGTTAACTTGCGGCGCGCAACGCCGCGAAATTTCTCGCCCCGGTGCCAGCAAGTTTTACTTGCAATCGCGTTGCACGAACGTCGCGCGTGGGCCTCGCGCCGACAACTTAAACTTCCTGGTACGTGCGCGCATAAAATCGCGTACTTGCACGTCAGAAGTTAACGAACTTAAGACCGTCCCCGTTACTTGAGCTTCGCCTTGAGCTGGAGGAGCTCGGCGTTCTCGGGCTCGGTCTTCATCGCCTGCGCGATCGCGGCCTTCGCGTCGGACTTCTTGTTCATCGCGAGGAACGCGCGCGCGCGGCCGAGGTGGACGAGCGCGGGACGGCGAGGCGCGGGGTTGGCGACGAGCACGGTGTCGTACGCGTAGAGCGCCTTGTCGGGCGACTTGGTCTCGAGATACGCGCGCGCGAGCGACATCAGGACCTCGGAGTCCTGCGGGTTGATGTACGTCGCCATCTCGCCGTAGGTGCGGACCTTCGGCCAGTTCGAGTCCGCGGCGTAGGCGTCGACGAGCTCCTTGAGCGGCGACAGCTCCATCTGCTCGATGAACGCGTAGTCCTCGAGCTCCTTGAGGTACTTGTCGCGATTGCCGAGCTTCTTGTAGAGCTGCGACAGCGCCTGGTACGGGTACGCGCGCTCGGGATCGAGCTTCTTCGCCGCGCACAGCTGCTTCTCCATCTCGACGACGTCGTCCGTGCCCTCGGCGAGCTGCGCGAGGCGGGCGCGCAGGTCGTAGCTGTCGTGGCCGTCGGCCATGAGGCCCGCGTAGAGCTGCGTGGCCTTCGCGACGTCGTTGGTGTGGACCGCGATCTCCGCCTGGATGTAGCGGGCGATCGCGTTCTTCGGATCGAGCGAGAGCGCCTTCTGCGCGGCGACGCCGGCCTTCTCGGCATCGCCCGCGTAGTAGTAGCCGAGCGCAACGTTGGCGTGCGCCTTCGGATCCTTCGGCGCTGCGTCGCGCGCGATCTCGAGCTGCGTGACATCGTCGAAGCCGCGCGTCGGCAGCTTGAACGTTCCGGCGTACGCCGCGAGCCGGATGTCGAGGTACTTGCGGAAGTCGACGTCGAGCTGCGCGATCGTCTTGCCCGTGATGGCCTTCAGGACCTCGGGCGTCTCCTGGCCCTTACCGTAGAGCTTGAGCGCCTCGACGATCTTCGGGAAGCCGTACGTCTGCGCGAGCCACTCGACGGTGACCGCCGAGAGGAAGTACGCGACGACGACCGCCGACTGATCGGGCTGCATGAACTCGCTGTTGAGGTCGCCGATCGACGGCAGCGTCTTGTTCGCGACCGCGCCGTAGAGGTCGGCGTCGTTCTCGCGCCGCCACTCGGGCCGCGCGATCAGCGTCTCGTACTCGGAGAGGCCTTCGGTGAACCAGCGCGGCACGCGCGAGTTCGAGAGCTGGATCGCGAACACGTGGCCGAGCTCGTGCCACAGGATCATGCCCCAGTTGAGGTCGCCGTTCATCGGCGACATCGCGGTGATGACCTGGCCGAAGCACACGCCGAGCGCGGCGACATCGGGCAGACCGACGGTGCGAACCGCGTAGGCTTCCTTGTCGGGGTACAGCTCGAGCACGACCGGCGTCTTCGGCGTGAAGCCGTAGCGCTTCACCATGTCGGCGAACGCACGCTCGAGCGTCGGCTCGAGGTAGCGCGCGAGCGCCGGCTTCTCTTCCTTGTCGTAGCGAATCTTGAAGTTCTTCGACGAGGAGAACTCGTAGTCGCGTGGGATCTTGTTCTCGAACAGGTTGAGCGTGTTGACGGTGCGGACGTTGTAGCGATCCCCCTTGTACGCCTTGTCGAGCCACTCGAGCCCTTCCTTCTCCATGCCGAGCCGCAGGTAGCCGAGCCCGGCGGCCGCCATCGCCTCGTAGAAGTCGGGCTTGAGCTTGATCGCCTGCTTCTCGAGATCGATCGCCTCGACGTAGCGGTGCTCGCGCACGGCCGAGCGCGAGACGATCCGGTAGAGCTCCGCGTACTGCTTGTTGATCGCGAACGCCTTCGCCTTCTCCGCGTCGTAGGCCGGCAGGTCATCGCGCAGCCACGCGATCGTCGCCTTCATCGCGATCGCCTCGACGTCCTCCTTGTTGATCGCGAGGACCTGCGCGAGCGTCTTCTGTGCCGCGTCCCACTCGTTGCGATCGATCTCGATCGAGGCGCGAACGCGCAGCGCACGCGCGTGCTTCGGATTGACCGCGAGCGCGGCGTCGAGGTGGTGGCGCACCGCCGCGAGGTCGTAGCTCGTCTCGGTGATCACGCCGGCCATCGCGGCGTGCGCGTCGGGCTGGTTCGGGTTGACCTTGAACACTTCCTCGAGCGTCTGCGCGGCGGGCTCGCTCGCGTACTTGCGCGAGAACAGATCCGCCCAGTCGACGCCGATCTGCGTGAGCTCGGGGCGCAGCTTCAGCGCGGCGCGATACGAGTCGTTCGCGAGCTCGTACTGCGACGTGAACCGGGCGGCCTCGGCGAGCTGGTAGAGCTCCATCGGATCGTCGAGGTTCAGCTTCTGCTTGTCGAACTCGCTGATCGTCATATCGGCGAGCGCCTTGCCGCCGACGGCATCGCCCTGCGCGTAGCGAATCTCGGAGAGCGCGGTCCGGACCGCGCGATCGTCCGGATGATCCTTGTAGAGCTGCTCGAGGTCCTTGCGCGCATCGGCGCCGCGGCCGGTCGCCTGACGGATGTCGTTCAGGACGATGCGCGCCTCGATCGCCTGCGCGTCCTTGCCCTGCGCGATCGGCGCGACGGTGCCTTCAGCGGCCGCGTAGTCGCCGGTCGTCGCCTGTGCCCGTGCGAGGAGGATTCGGGCAGCCGCGCGGTCCTTGCCCGTCGTGACCTTCGACAGCTCGGCGATCGCGGTCTTGTAGTCGCCCGCGGCGAGCTTCTCGCGGCCGACCGCATAATCGGCATGGGCTACCCCGGAAGCGACACAGACCGTGATCAGCGCCAGTGCGCTCCGCGTTCGCATGCCCCTCGAATCTGTGCGACAGGCCTACCCCTGTCAAACCCGAAGGCTTGGGCCCGCAACCCTGGGTGAACCCGCACATTCTGGTAAGCTGCGCTCGTGGCCGAACCGTCCAAAGAAGCCGCAGCGAACGCGCAGGGACTCTACGGGTCCTACGATGCGTTTCTGAAGCAGGCGATCCGCGAGTACTACGACCGCGGGTGGACGACCCGGAAAGGCAACTTCATCGCGCTCCTCATCGCGTCGGGCTCGACGTCGATGGCGCTCGCCAAGGACTCCGTCGTCGACGGTTCCGGCACCAAGAAGGTCGCGATTGGCGCCGGCCTCGCGATCGCGCTGCGCGTCGGCCTGCGCTACGCGCTCGGCGGCCCGCTCGGGCTCGTCCTCACCGTCGCGGCTGGCGCGTCGATGGTCGCGTACTTCGTCCGCAATCAGAAGGACATCATCAACAAGGTCGGCAAGTACAAGACCGTGATCGCCGACGCTCAGAAGAGATACGAAGAGGTTCAGGCGGGCTGGCGCGACGGCAAGTACCAGATCACCGACCGCAACCTCATGATCGATGGACTGATGAAGCAGTTCATCGGGCAGATCGACGAAGCGTGACCCGCGCGCTCGTCGTTCTCCTCCTCGTTGTCTCGTCCGGCGTCGCCTGGGCCCAGCCGCCCACGGATGCGGGCAACAAGCGCCGCATCATCGGCGTGCTCGAGGTGAAGGTCGAAGGCGTGCCGAAGGACATCGCGGCGCAGTTTCAGACCGATCTCGAGAAACAGCTCGACAGCAGCTCCTACTGGCTCGCGCCCAAGGCGCGCCTGCACGAGCTGATGGCGAACTCGACGAGGTGGACCGAAGGCTGCGTCGTCGGCGCGTGCCTGCGCGAGGTGAAGACGCAGACCGGTGCCGACCTCGTGCTGCTCGCCGCGCTCACCGGATCCGGCACGAGCTTCGGCTACATCGTCACGCTCGTGCGCACCGATTCGGGAGCCGTGCTGTCGCAAGAGGCCGATCGCTGCGACGTCTGCACCGTGAGCGAGGCGCTCACCGCAGCGACGCTCGCCGCGGTCCGGCTCGTCACGGCAGCTCCGGAGAAGCTGCCGGACGAAGAGGCCGAGCACGCGGCTGCGCTCGCTGATTTGAAGACGCAGATGGAGACCGAGACCGGCAAGGCCAGACGGCACGGCAAGACGCTCGGCACGATCCTCACCGTCGCCGGTGTCGTCGTCGGTGGCGCAGGCGCCGCGCTCTACTTCCTCAATGACCACGCCGATTACGGTCTCGCGACCGCAGCGGCGGGCGGCGGCCTCGCGCTCGGCGGCGTGATCACGCTGACGTTCTGATACGCACCCGGTTGTTTCGGCCTCCGTCGCTGCCCGGTCCC
>JABFXX010000290.1 GCA_013368795.1 Kofleriaceae bacterium | reverse complement strand
GGTCGGCGCGCGCCTCGGCGGCCGCCTGCGTGCCCGCCGCGTGCGCCCCCTTGTCGGCGTGCGCGATCGACTTGCCGTGCTCGGCGAGCTTCGCGTTCGCGGCCTCGTCGGCGGCCTGCGCGCGCTTCGTCACGTTGTCCTCGATGACCTTGACGAGCTTCTTGTATGGCGCCCAGAACGCCTCGCGCACCGAGATCGGGTTCGTGACGATCTTCGTGACCGTCGCGTCCCAGTCGTTGTCGTCCCGGTCATAGAAGATGCCGTTGCGGCCGACGAACACGTTGTCGGCATCGCCGTTCGTCAGCGCCGCCACGATCTGCTTCGTCTCGCCCTCGCGCTTGATGTCGCAGTAGACGAGGCACGCATCGGAGGCCGATGCGAGCGCACCGTGCTTGCCGGCGTCGGAGACCGGGACGCACAGGTGCAGCGCCCGCGCGTCGAGGTACAGCGTGCCCGCCTGGAACACGCCGTCCTTCTTCGAGTAGAAGTCGCTGAAGTTGACGAAGTTGCGGACGATGCGACCGAAGTCGCGCTGGAACCGCACCGCCTTCATGACGCACGTGATGCCGTCGTACTCGGCGGTCAGCGCCGCGTCGGCGGCGACGAGGTCGAGGACCTTGCCGCGCAGATCGGCCGCTGCGAGCTCGGCGATCCGCGCCGCCGCGAGACCGGCGACCTTCGTGTCGGGCTTGCCCGCACGCCACGCCTCGAACGCGGCGAGCTTGTCGGTGATCGCTGCGAGATCGGCCTCGGTGATCGCATCGCGCGCGCCGAGAATCGGCGTCACGGCCTTGTCGGCGAACGACGCCATCGCGCCCACCCAGGCCGGGTTGACGCCGGTCTTCAGCGGGAGGCGACCGGCTGCATCGATGCGCGCGAGCGGCAGCTTGGCGATCGCCTCGTCGGCGGCGGCGAGCGTCTTGCCGGCGAGCGCGAGGAGGTCTGCCTCCTGGCCGCCGAGCGCTGCCTGCGCACGCGGATCGAATGCGGCGAGCCGGCAGCGCGTGAAGTAATCGTCGATCTTCGCGCGCACGGCCTGCAGCGCATCGGCCGCGGCCTCGGTCTCCGCGCCGAGCGTCTTCGCGGCCTCGGCCCCGGCGAGCCACGCCGCCTGCTTGTCGACATCGGCGAAGAACTGCTCGGCGAGCGCCTTGTCGATGCCGGGCTTGCCGCTCCGATCGATGGCGCTGCCGACCGTGGCGATCGCGTCCTCGATCGCCGTGCGCACCGGGCCCGCATCGGCCGATGCGGGGATGATGACGCCGTCGCCGTTGAGCACGGTGTCGGCGAACGCCTTCGTCACCGCGATCGTGTCGTCGATCGAGATCTGCGTCGCGTCCTTCTTGCCGAGATCGGCGAGCATCCGCTTCGCCGCGGCGACGACCTTCGTGTCGGCGATCTGCGCGAGCGAGACCTGGTCGCTGCTCGTCAGGACCTCGCTCGGGTTCTTGAACACGCGCTTGATCTCGTCGACGGCGAGCAGGATGTCCTGCACGCGGATGCGGCCGTCCTTGTTCGCGTCGAGCAGATCGAGCGTGATCGGGTCGATGTCGACGTCGCGCGTCGGCATCGCGAGCGCGACCCACAGCTTTTGATCGAGCTCGGAGAGCGCGAGGATGTCGAACCCGTCGCGCAGCGAGACTTGATCGACCGCGCCCGCGCGAAAGAACTGCCACCGATGAGCCATATCGCGCGCCATCCTAGACCTGACGCGGGCCGGTGGGCTCTCAATCGTCTGTAGGAATTCTCCTATCAGACGCCTTCGGATCGTGAGGCGTGCCTCTAGTCGTCGCTGTCGTCGCCGAGGTCGAGGTCGAAGTCGAACTTCATGTCGTAGTTACCGTCCGCGTCGACCTTCACCTGGGGCGGCACGTTCCAGTGGACCTGCGGATTGACCTGCACGCGGGCCGACGCCCGCGGATTCGGCGCGGGCTGCGGCATCGGCATCGGCATCACGTGCACGTGCGGATGGATCAAGCGCGGCGCGGGAGGAGCTGGAGGAGCTGGAGGAGCCGGGGGAGCGGGCGGCGCGGGCGGCGCAGGAGGAACCGGCGGGACCGCGAACGCGCCGTTGAACTTGAAGTTCTTGCGCGCGAGCTTGACCTGCAGCCGGGCGAGCTTCGCCTGGAGCTTTGCCATCTGGCGCTGCACCTTCGCCTCGATCTCCGCGATGTGGGCGTCGATCTCGGCCTGCATCTCGATCGCGTGGTCGTCGATATCTACATCGACGTCGACGTCATCATCGTCATCGTCATCGTCCTGGGCGACGTCGTCGGGCTCGTCGGGCTCGTCCTCCTCCGACTCGTCATCGTCGTGGTCGCAGGCGACGGCGGGAGCGGGACGGGCAGCCACCGCGAGACCGAGCAAGGTCGGCGCGAGCAGTGAAATCGGGCGCATGAGTCCTCCTGGTCCACCGATGAGCCACGAGCCGGCGCGGCGGTGGACACGACGTTCCAGAAAACCGCCTGGGACAGCTGCGACAGCGGCCGGCGACCCACGACCCCGTGCTCGGCCCCCGGCCGAACGCCGGTTTACGCGACGAGCTCGGCGCGCAGGCGAGCGATGCGATCGTGCAGCGCCTGCCGCGCCTCGGGGGGCTCGACGATCCACGCGTGCCGGCCCAGGCCAAGGACCCAGCCGGTGACCCACTCGAGTCCCTCGCAGTCGACGAGCAGCTCGGCCGAGCCGTCGTCCCGCATCGTCACCTCGCCGACGGGCCAGTTCGCGCCGATGCGCGTGACCGCGAGCGGATCGAGCTGGATGCGGACGGTGACCGCGTCGGCGCTCGGCACGTAGAGCCGCTCGCGGCGGTACGCCTCGAGATCGAAGTCGGCCGGGCGATCGAACCGCACGCCGGTCGTCTTCAGCGCGGCGATGCGATCGATGCGGAACGTGCGCACGTCGCCGCGGTTGTGACAGAAGCCGACGAAGTACCACTCGCCCGCGTGATGGACGATGCCGTACGGATCGACCGGGCGGTGCTCGCTCTGGTGGCGCGACGCCGACACGTAGTCGATCTCGACGCGCTCGCGTTTGCGAGCCGCGGTGACGAGCGTGCGCAGGTGCGTGCCGACCGCAGCCTCGGCGGGCGACGAGATCGACGCGACGACCGTCGATGTCGCGAGGCTCTGCGCCTCGTTGGCGTCGCGGCCGAGTGCGGACAGGAGCTTCTTCTCGGCGGATTGCATCGCGGCGTCGAACGGCGCGATACCGCTCTCGCGCAGTGCGCGGATGCCGAGCAGGAGCGAGCAGCCCTCGGCGGGCGTGAGGCGCAGCGGGCGCGTCAGGCGGTGCGCGAGGTCGACGAACACGCGACCTTCCTCGACGGAGACGAGCAGGTACTCGCCCGGATCACCGTCGGGCGGACCGACCTGCGAGAGCAGATCGAGATCGGCGAGCAGCTCGTCGCGCTCGGCGCCGATCAGCTTCGCGAGCTGCTCGACGGCGACGCCCTCGGGATACTTCGCGACGTAGGGAACGATGAACAGGAGGCGCCGCAGGCGCTGCGCGACATCACGCATCGATCTCGTCTCCCGCGGCGGCGTAGCGCGCACCGATCGCATCGAGCTCGGCGGCGATGCGCGCGCGCAGCCGATCGCCGCGCGTGACGTGAATCGCGCCCTTCGACGCGAGGATGCGCGACACCGCGAACTCGGGGTTCGTGCAGTCGAACGTGATCAGCGTGCGCTCGCCGTCCTGGCGCTTGACCGCCGTCGGTCCGAAATCCTCGTTCGCGACCTCCGCCGCCTCGACGGACAGCGCGAGCTGGACCTCCTCGGGCGGCTCGCTCGTGAACGTCCACGGCGAGCGCGTCGCGTACGTCTTCACGTCGAAGTCGGCGGGCCGCTCGAAGTCGGGCGACTTCGGCTTGGGCGCCATCGCCGCCTCGTGGATCCTGTCGACGCGGAACGAGCGGATCTCCTTGCGCAGGTGACACCACCCGACGACGAGCCACGCGCCCTCGCGATACACCATCGCGTACGGATCGAGATCGCGGCGCGACACGAGCCCGTTCGTCGCGGCCTGATACGTCATCGTGATGCGCTTGCGCAGGCGGGTCGCCGCCTCGAGCGTCGCGTACAGCTCGCCGAGCTCGGGACGTGCGGGCGCTTGCTTCTTCTCTGGAAAGTGCACGAGCACCGTGGGCGAGTTCGTGGCGGGGCGCGGAAACTCCGTCGGCGTGTCGGGCAGCTCGGGCAGATCGAACGCGAGCTTCTTCAGCGCGAGGTCGACGATCTTCGGATACGTGCCGCCGGGCATCGCGTGCGCGACCGAGCCCGCGAGCACGAGCGCGGAAATCTCGTCGCGCGTCAGGTGCACCTCGGGCATCTTGAAGCGCTTGAGATCGATCACGTAGCCGCCGTCCTCGAGCGAGTCATCCTCGTCGGGCGTCACGTAGCGGATCGGTACGCCGAGATCGAGGAGGTCGGCCTTGTCGCGTTCGAACGCGCGCAGGCCTGCCTCGACGTTGAGCGTCTGGTACGCGGGGAACTGCTCGCGGATGTCGCGATAGGTGACCGGCGTGCGCGCGCGCAAGAGGATCATCACGAGATCGAGCAACCGCTTGCTGCGATCGCCGCGCGTGCCTGCATCCTCGGCGGGCTGCGCCTTCGGCTGCAGCTTCGCCTTGCCAGCCTTCCCCGGTGGCTTTCTCTTGAGGGACTTTGCGGCCCGCACCGCGTCGGTTCTAACGCACGTCACCGTCGATCGGAAGCAGCAATACGGCTGATCCGTGTAACCGGATCGGGCAGGTGGCGTAGGCGTGTCATGCAACACGCAAAGCTCTTCGCCTCGACGCTCTCGCTTGCAATTGGCCTCGGACTCGGCGGCTGTGCCACCGACGACGATGCCATGCCCGTGGACACGACGCCGACAGCATTCAAGCTGCGCATCGAGAACGTTGCGCCGTGGACGGTGCTCAAGTCCGGCGCGCAGGCGACACGCACCGACGGCACGAGCGGCCCGCTCGCGCGAGGCCAAGCGTACGAGATCACGTTCACCGCCGGCAAGAACCAGAAGGTGAGCTTCGCGTCGATGCTCGGCGAGTCGAATGACTGGTTCTTCGCGCCGGGTCCCGACGGCATCGCGCTCTACGACGACGCCGGCAACGCCGTCTCCGGCGACGTCACGAACCAGGTGAAGCTGTGGAACGCGGGCACCGAGATCGATCAGGAGCCCGGGGTGGGCGACGCCGTCGGTCCGAACCAGTCCGCTCCGGACGCCGGCGCTCCGGATCCCGATCCAACGGTGCGCGCGATCGGCGCGACCGCGACGCTGTCGAACGGCTCGCAGTTCCAGCTGCCGGCGATCGCGTCGATGATCAAGGTCACGCTCGTGCCCGGCGCGAACCGCCAGTTCACGCTGCGGATCGCGAACGTGTCGACGACGTCGACGCTCGTCACGTCGGCGGGCGCGCGCGACATTCACATCTCGCCGCCGGTGTGGGCACTTCACATCGCGCCGGCGCCGCTGTTCACCGTCGGCAGCGCCGACCGCGGCCAGGGCCTCGAGCTTGTCGCCGAGTCCGGACGGTTCCCGACGCTCGAGAGCTCGCTGCGCGCGCTCACCGGCTGGCCGACGCCGATCTCGCCGGGCGTCTACGCGTTGCACACCGGCGCCGAGCCGCTGTACTCGCTCGGCCTGGCGGATCGCGGTCAGGGACTCGAGCGCCTCGCCGAGGACGGCAACAACGGCGCGCTGCTCGACGCGATGACGGGCGTCGCCGCGGCCGGTGGTCTCGACGACACCGGCGCATTCGACATGCCGGTCGGCGCGACGGCGAAGGCGCCGGCGAAGCCGGGCGACGCGTTCGAGCTCAGCGTCTCGGGCCTGCCCGGCGATCACCTGTCGTTCGCGACGATGTTCGGCATGAGCGACGACTGGTTCTTCGCGACGGCGCCGGGCGGCATCGCACTGTTCGACGACGCGGGCATGCCGAATCTCGGCGACGTCACCGAGCTCGTCGGCATCTACGACGCGGGCACCGAGGTCGATCAGGAGCCGGCGATCGGTCCCGACACCGGTCCGCAGCAGGCGCAGCCGAACACCGGCGCGCTCGATCCGATCCACCAGGTCCGGCTCGTGCCGCCGTCGATCTACGGCGTGCCGGCGAGCGCGCACCTGCGCGTCACGCTGCAGGCGGAGTGAGCTTCTCTGCGATCTCGCGGTGCAGCGCGGTCAGCTCGGCGCGCGTGAACAGCTCGAAGTGATCCGGATCGATCAAGTCGCCGCTTGTCTTGCCGACGACGCGCAGAGGCTCGGACGCGGGAATGCGTTTCGCGATCTGATTCGCGTCGCGAGGCTGGCACATCCAGTCGGTCGCACCCGTGAACGCGAACGTCGGGGTCGCGATCCGATCGAGCGCGGCGCGGTAATCGATGCCGCGCAGGCTCGTCCACCGACCGTGCTTCGCCCAGCCCGTCAGCTGGTCGACGTAGCCGGCGGCCTCGTCGGCGGTGCCGATGCGCAGCGCGCGGATCGGTGCGCGGCCGAGCAGCTTCGTGATGCCGCGATACGCGCGCATGATCGTGCGACGACGCAGCGTCTCGCCGAGCCACACCGACGTCGCGGCGAGCCCGAGCACGCGCGGCGGCGGGATGCGGCCGGTGCCGAGCGCGGCACACGCGACGAGCCCACCGAGCGAGTGGCCGAGGATCGCGAGCTCGCCGGCGGACATGCCCGACGCCGCGGCCGCCGCGCCGACGATCGCCGGCAGATCGAGCTCGACGAGATCGTCGAACGTCCAGTCACCCCGTCCCGCGCGCGGCGGCACCGAGCGGCCGTGACCGCGGAAGTCGGCGACGTACACGTCGAGGCCCGCGTCGGCGAGCGTCGATGCGAACGAGCCATCGCGCCGCGCGCCGAAGTAGCGACCGTCGGTCATCATTGCGTGCAGACACACGACCGCACCGCGACGCGAGCCTCGTGCGGTGACGCGATCGATCCGCAGCGTCACGCCATCGGCGGTGAGCGCGTCGAGCTCGTCGTACACGTCAGAAGTAGTAGCGCACGCCGGCGCCGGCGTTGAGCGCGAGGCCGAAACCTTCGGTGTCCTTGAAGTCGTACTCGAACACGCCGGCGACCTCGACGAACACGTCGAGCGGCACTTCCTTGAAGTCGAACAGAAGGCCGATCACCGCGCGCGCACCGATCGCGAAGTGCGAGTCCGCGCCGCGTCCCGCGTTGTAGTCGACGAGCCGCAGGCCCGGGCCGAGGTACACCGGCATCACGAACGAGTCGCGGTCCTGGAGGATCCACGGGTGCAGCACGTAGTCGGCGTGCAGCTGCAGGCCGCCGCCGATGAACGCCGAGCCGACCGCGGCCTGGATCGCCTGGTCGTCCTGGAGGTAGAGCTTCGCGCAGATGCCGAGCGGCTCGCCGAGGATCAGGCCGACGCCAATCGTGCCCTTCTCGGCCGGCCGGCCTGCTTCGGCGGGCGCGGGCTCCTCGGGCTGCTCGGGCGCCTCGTCGGCGATCGCGGTACCGGTCCACGCGAGGAGGAGCACGAACGGGAACAGCCGACTCATGCGCGCACGCTAACCGGACCGGCGCACGGGAGCAAATTGGCGCTCCGTCTCGCCGATCGGTCGGTCGACCCCCAGGGGTGGGACGCCTTGCCTCGTCTCCGACGAGAAGGAAGTCGCACACTTGTGGCGTGTCGGCTCGCATTCACTGCGGAATGCTGGTTGCAGTACCGAAGGTCGATGCTGGGATCGATCGTCCTGTTCGGCTGCGCGCTCGCAGGCCTCGCGGCGGCCGGCATCCTGTTCGTCCTGTATGGGCC
Organism: Kofleriaceae bacterium; assembly: GCA_013368795.1. Taxonomy (GTDB): domain Bacteria; phylum Myxococcota_A; class Polyangia; order Haliangiales; family Haliangiaceae; genus JABFXX01. The sequence goes on along the minus strand of JABFXX010000290.1, from coordinate 299 downwards.
GGTACCGGTGAATCGTCGCGTGAACCGTCTGTCGCGCCTCGTTCCCGCCGACCCGTTCGTGGCGCCGGCGATGCCCGCTCCCCCTGCGCAGCCCGTCTTCACCTCTCCCCACGAGCTGCTCGCGAGCGGCAATGTCCAGACCACGCGCGAGCCCGACTTCGATCGTCCCGCGCCGAAAGCCGACGGCACGCCGGCGCCGATTCCGCTGACCGTCGAGAAGCGTCGGGCGGTCGCCGCCGTCGAGCCGGTCGCGCCGCTCCGCCTGCGCCGTCCGGGCAACCCGCCGCCGCTGCCGCCGC
>JABFXX010000572.1 GCA_013368795.1 Kofleriaceae bacterium | reverse complement strand
CTCGGGCAGGTCGCCGATCGGGATGCGCTCGACGCTCTCGGCGAGCGAGAACTTCGGCACGATCGCGAGCCGGAGCTCGGTCACGATCCCGAGCGCACCGAGGTGAACACGCGCGCCGTCCAACCTCTCACCCTCGAGAACGACGATGTCGCCGCATCCGTCGATGAGGCGCATGCGGTCGACGAAGCTCGCGATGTTGCCGTGCACGAGGCTCGAGCCATGCGTGCCGGTCGCCGTCAGGCCCGCGATCGACTGTGCGGCGATCGAGCCGACGATCGGCAACGCGAAGCCTGCCGCATCGAGGGCCTCGTTGAGATCGCGAAGCCGCGTGCCCGCGCGGACGGTGACGCGTCGGTTGTTGGCATCGAGGTCGACGATGCCCGCGTGGCGATCGAGCGAGATGCCGATCTGCTCGGGCGCGGCGATCGCCGACCACGAGTGCCCTGCACCGACGACACGGATGCGCTGGCGCTCGCGCGCAGCCGTGCGCACGAGCTCGACGATCTCGTCCTCGCTCGTCGGCTCGTGCCAGGACGACGGCCGCGTCTTGACCGTCTTGCCCCAGTTCACGAACGCGCGAGCCACGGCGTGATCTTATCCGAGCAGCTTGCCGAGCCGCGGGTTCGCGCTGCGGCGCCACAGGAACGCGTCGAGCACGTAGTGCGTGAGCTGCGGAACCGCGAGCAGCGGCGCGAGGATCAGCGCGCCCGACCCGATATCGAAGCCCGAGCCGAACAGCCACTCGCGGTCGTGCCACAGCGCGCGGTCCCAGAGCAGCTCCTCGGCGTATGCGACGAACCACAGCGTCGACAGGAACACGAGGAGGCCGCGGGCCTTCGTCAGCACGCGGGCATTGACGCCGCCGCGTGCAGCGGGCTCGCGCGCCGCGTTGCGCGCGTAGATGTAGACGAGCGCCATGTAGGGCACGCCGTGGATGAACACGTTCGTGACCGTGAACGTGAAGTCGGTGTTCGTCGAGACGATGCCGACGTACCAGCACGCGGCGGTCGTCGCGACGACAAGGTGCTTGCCCCACGACACCGGCCGGCGTGTGCCGAGCTGGTAGCCCGCGCGCACGACGTAGCTCGCGAGCAGCGCGAGGTAGACGATGCCGGCGGCGTCCGCGAGCCACATCGGGACGCCCGTCACGAAGTCGCCGGGCTTCATCCAGGCGAAGTCGCGGGGCAGCTGCGCGTGCCACCACAGCAGCGGATAGATCGTCGCCATGTAGACGGTCGCACCGTCGAGCCAGCGACCGAGTCGGTCGCGCTCGCCGTTGCGCGCGCGGTAGAGCATCACCCAGCCGTACTGCTGGCGAATGAAGTGAAAGACGGCGACGTACGCGATCGCCCGCCAGAACGGCCCCGGGCCCCACGCGTAGAGGCCGACACCGACGACGAACACCGCGATCGGCGTCAGCGCATAGAGCAGCGGCCGACGCCGCCACTCGACGGGATCGAGATAGACGACGAACGACGTCGACCACACGTGCGCGACGTCGACGAGCAGCACGCCGGTGATCCACGACCACTCCGGCGTGTCGTTGCCGATACCGAGCCGTGGCGCGAGCGCGACCAGCACGAGCGCGATCGCGGGCGTGCCGCCGAACACCGCGAGGTCGATCGGCGCGGAGAACAGCCACCGCTTACGCGACCCAGCCTCGGTCGTTGCGGTCATCGGCCTGCCTCGACGTCTCGACAAATGGGGTCGGACCCCGTTTCCGGCGTCAGTGCATGCACTCGGAGGCGATTCGAGGCGGCGTTTACGCGGCTACAGGATCGCGTGACTGCACAAATGGGGTCGGACCCCGTTCTGCCGCGGCCGCTCATCCGCGCAGCACCTCGGCGACCTCGCGGGCGGCGCGAAGGCCGTGATCGAACGCCTCCTCGAACAGCGCGAAGCCCGAGAGATCGGTGTGCGCGAAATGGACGCGGCCGAGCGGCTGGCGGCGCGCGGCAAGCGCATCGCTCCAGGCGGCACCGACGCGCGGCCGGATCATGCCGTGGCCCCAGAACGCGACCTCGATGCGCTCGACATGATCGCGGACGTCGGGATGAGCGCGCGCGAGGTCGGCGAGGATGGTCTCCGCCCACTCGGCATAGCCGGCGCCGGCGAGCTTCTTGCGGACCTGTGCGGCGTCCTCGTCGGTGAACGGGAAGTACCAGGTCCAGACCGTGGGACCGCGATCGCGGCCGCGCTGGTGGGTCGCGCAGACGTAGCCGAGCGACGGGCTGTCGCGAAACACGTTGTCCCACGACGGCGGCGCTCCCCTGCCCCGCTCGATCGGCCGGCCGCGCAGGTGGACGTTCGCGACGGTCCACGCACCGTAGTCACCTGCGGAAGTGGATAGTGATGTCGATATCGAAGCGGTGCGGCGGCCGCGCACGAGCCGGTTCGCGACGAAGCTCGGCGTCGCGACGACGATCGCGTCGGCCTCGAACCCGAGCGGCCCCTGCGGGCCCACCGCGATGATGCGGCCGGTGGCCTCGTCGATGTCGACGACCGCGATGCCACGCTCGAGCGTCGCCTTGCCTGCGAGGTGCGTGACAAGCGCGTGATTGCCGTCGGGCCACGTGACGACGGACTGCGCCTCGACACCCGGCGCAGACTGCCGGCCCGCGAAGTAGAACAGGCCTGCCCACGCGCTCGTCTGGGCGGCGGTCAGCGCGTAGTCGTCGCGACACGCGTAGTCGCACAGCCAGCGCAGGCGCGGCGAGGTGAGCTTGCGTGCGTCGAGCCACGCCGCGAACGAGATGCGATCGAGCGACGCGACCTCGGGGTCGTCGCTGCACAGCGAGCGAGGGATCGCGAACGCGCGGCGGCCCCGGGCGTCGCGCCACGCGCTCCAGCGATCGACCTCGGCGTTGAACGCGGCGAGCTGCTTGCGGTCGTCGGCGGAGGAGCCCGCTTCGAGATAGAGGCCGTCCCACCACCGGCCGAGGTACCACACGCGCTCTTCGGGCTCGCGACAGCGCAGCGTCTCGTCGACGATCGGCGTGCCATCGGCGGCATACGTTTCGATCGCGTTCATGTCGGCGAGGAGCGCGGTGAGCTCGGTCTGCTCGCGCTGTGGCGCGACGATGTAGTGCGCGCCCCACGGGTACGGCGTGACCGTCGATGCGCCACCACGCGACGTGCCGCCGGCGATGTCGTCGAGCTCGAGGACGAGCACGTCGGAGATGCCACGGCGGCGCAGTGACCATGCGGCGGCGAGGCCTGCTACGCCACCACCGACGACGACGACGCGCTGCTTGCGCCACGTCGAGACGGCGGGCACCGTGCCGTCGCGAATCGCCGCGTGGGCGCGGGTCATGCCGGTCTCGACGATCGTGCCCGGCGGCAGCGCGCGGGATGCAGACTTGCTGCACGCGGCATATGCGAACGGCGCGCCGAGCAGCATCGCGACGAAGTCACGTCGCGTCGGCGTCATTCCCACTTTCGCCATTCGCGCTCGTAGTAGCGAACGAGCGCCTGGTTATCGAGCTGATTGATGTCGACGGGGACCGCCGCCATGTCGGCCGGAATCTGGAACATCGCGGCGAGCGCGTCGTCGTTGAGGTAGCGGAGCGCGATGTTCGGCGCGTGCTGCGGGACCGCGAAGTCGCTGCGTTTTGCGAGGCCGTAGCCCCACACGCCGAACGACGGCACCGCGACCTGGTACGGGCGGACCGCGAGGCCCGCCGCGCGCATCGTGTCGATGATGCACCAGTACGACTTGCGCGCGAACAGCGGCGACGTCGCCTGCACGGAGACCGCGCCACCGGGCGCGAGATGGGCGAGGACACGCCGGTAGAACGCCCTCGTGTAGAGCTTGCCGAGCGCGAACGTGTTCGGATCGGGGAAGTCGACGATGATGACGTCCCACAGGCCCTGATGGTCGGCGAGCCAGACGCTCGCGTCGTCGTGGACGAGCGTGACGCGGCGATCGGCGAACGAGTTGCGGTTGAGACCGACGAGCACCGGGAACGAGCGCGCGAGCCTCGGCATCGCGGGATCGAGATCGACGAGCGTCACCGCCTCGACCGAGGGGTGCGCGAGGATCTCGCGGAGCGCGAGGCCATCGCCGCCGCCGAGGACGAGGACCTTCTTCGGCGGTCCATCGGTCGCGACCATCGCGGGATGGACGAGCGCCTCGTGGTAGCGGTACTCGTCCGCCGACGAGAACTGGAGGTTGCCGTTGAGGAACAGCTGGAACCCGGACTTGCCCTGCGTGACGACGATGCGCTGGTACGGCGTCGTCTCGGTGTAGACGATCGGATCGATGTACATCTGATCCTCGGCCCACGTCGTGAACACGTCGGACACGCCGATACCGACGAGCATCGCGACGATCACGAGGAACGCGCGGATGCGGACGCTGATGGCCGCCTTCTTGCCGAGCCGTCCCTCGAGGAGCCACGTGCCCCACAGCGCGACACAGGCGTTGGCGGCGCCCATCGCGAGCGAGCTGCGCACGAGGCCGAGGTGCGGGACGAGCACGAGCGGGAACATCAGCGCCGCGGCGAGCGCGCCGATGTAGTCGAACGTCAGGACGCGCGAGACGAGGTCCTTGAGCTCGAGCTGACCCTCGAGCAGACGCATGAGCAGCGGCAGCTCCAGCCCGACGAGCACGCCGATCGCGAACACGAACGCGAGCAGCACGATCTGGAAGTGCTCGAGCGAGCCGAACGCGATGAACAGGACCGGCGCCGACAGGCCACCGACGAGCGCGACCGCGAGCTCGATCTCGAGGAAGCGCTTGGCGAGCTCGGTGTCGAGCCGGCGCGACAGCCACGCGCCGACACCCATCGCCGACAGGTAGAGGCCGATGACGAGCGAGAACTGGGTGACCGAGTCGCCGAGCAGGTAGCTGCCGAGCGTGCCTGCGAGAAGCTCGTAGACGAGGCCGCAGATCGCGACGACGAACACGTTGAGATACAACGCGCCCGCTCGCACCGGCGACGAGGCCGGCTGACCGCGGTCAGCTTCCCGAGATGGCGGCGGAGATGATGAGACTGACACCGATGATCACTCCGGCCATGATGACGGCCAGCGCGACGTTCTGATCCTCTTCGATCTCTTTTTTGATCGAGAACGGCGACAGCTTGTTCATGACCCAGAACGCGAGACCGAAGACGACGAGGCCTATTCCCGCAAAGACCGCCGACGAGACCGCCGCCTCGCCCAGATGATCGAGCTTCATCACTTACCTCCGTGGTAGCCGCTGTGCCAGTAGCTGTAGGTCCGGTACCCGCCGGGCGTCGAGCGCATGCCCGACGGAATCTCGTCCCGATCCTCGTGACCGAGCTCGCGCTGGCTGTACGCGAGTGCGGTGTAGCCGCCGAGGATCGCGACGCACAGCGCGATCGTGAGCCCGGTGAGGAACGAGCGATGCGGTCGCGGGATCCGTGGGCGATCGGGCGGCCGCGTCTCGGCGGGCGTCGCATTGTTCGATGTCTCAGTCATCGCTGCTGCTCCCGAACGCTTTGAGGATCACGACGATGCCGCCGAGCAGCATCACGATGCCACCGACGAGGATCGTCAGCGGCGTCTTCGGTGCGCCCGACGGCCCCTGCGAGCTGTTCGTCCAGCGCTTCCGCTCGAACGAGTAGCTATAGATGCCGATGATGAGAAACGGGATGCCGAGCGCGCCGAGCGCGATCGCGAGATAGCGCCCGCGGAACACGCCCTGGCGCACGCGCACCGTCATCGGGACGTCGCCCGTCGTCGCACCGTGCTGCATCTCGAGGCGCAGCGCGTAGTCGCCGGCGGGCACCGGGCTCACGACCTTCGACGCGCTCTGGTTGCCCTCGGACCACGACTCGCCGTCCTCGACGCCCGAGTAGTACTCCATCGAGGCGTCGGCCGTGACGACGTCGCCGGTGTTCGTGTTGACGAGCGACGCGACGACGTACGCCCAGTTGTTCGCCAGGTTCGTGCGAAACGCGAGCTCGACGTTCTTGCCGGCCTCGAGCTTGAACGGATCGGAGAAGAACACGTTGCTGCCGTCGCTCGACTCGCTCGCGACAGGCTGGCCGGGATGGATCGTGACCTCCGTCTGGTACTTCTGCGTCGCCGGCGCCATCACCGCGAACACGATCCCGAGCAGCAGGAGCGCGAGGAACGACAGCGTCAGCGGTGTCGCCGCGTTGCCGGCGGGGTTCACCTGGTTCGGCGCGACGCCGATCGGCGCGCGGACCTGGAGCGGTGTCTTGCCGAACGCGCGCTCCACCTCGTCGACCTTCAGGTACGTCGACAGCGACCACGTCTCCTCGCCGCCGGAGGTCTCGCGCGACAGCATCGCCGGCGGCGCGACGAAGTCGTCGCCCCTCGACATCTCGCCGGCCTGCACCTTCCAGTAGACCTCGCCGAGCACGTTGTCGACGCGTAGCTGCGCGCTCTGAAACAGGCGCAGCTTGACGCCCTCGTACGTGGCATCGCCGCCCTCGAACTTCACCGCGCCGGTCGCGACCGGCTGGACGTAGCTCCAGTGACCATCGGACTCGACGAGCCAGCGAAACCCGACGTTCGGCGCGTAGAGGAGGTACTCCTCGAACGGGTACCAGTCGCCCTCGATCTGCGCGCTGCGGCCGATGTAGCCGATCACGGTCATCTCGCCCTCGAGGAACCTGCCCTTCGCGCCGAGCGGAATCCGCGGCTGCGCCTTCGTCGCGAGCTTGCCGAGGACCTGGAGGCTCCCCGCGTTGATATCGAGCAGCGTGTTGCAGTGCGCGCAGACCGCGCGCTGGGTCTCGCTCGTGTGGAGCTCGATCGGCGCGTTGCAGTTCGGGCACGCGAGCCGCGAGGATCGGACCTGCGCCTCGCGCGACGGCCCCACCTCACCGCCGGTGATGTGCAGATCGGCAAGCGACAGCTGCTGGCCGATGTAGAGCGCCGGCTCGTCACCGGGCTCGCCGTAGTCGATCGTCGCGAAGTTGCCCTCGCCGTCGGCGAGATCGACGAACCGGTACGAGCCCTCCGGGACGAGCCGGAACGGCAGCTCGCCGGTCGCCGCGACATAGGTCGCGCTGCCGACCTCGCCGACCGTGTACGTCTTCGTGACGCCGAGCATGTTCGGCAGCTGGAGCTGCGCGCCCGGCGACAGCGAGCCGATCGGCGGCAGCTTCGCGCCCTCGGCTTCGAACGTCATGTAGTAGCGGCCCTGCGCTTCGGCGAGCCAGCCCCACGTCCCGGAGAACTTCGCGTACCACTCCTGCGTCAGGCCGCCCGCCGAGTGGCGGAGCTGCGCCATGCCAACGAGGATGAACGTCTGGCTGCCGAGCTGGCCGTCGGCGAACAGGCGCAGCGGCGAGTCCATCGGCACGAGGTCGGCGACCTTGCCGAGCGAGTCGACACCGCGATCGGTGCGCTGCACGGCGGCGCGGCAGTAGCTGCACACGCGGACGAACGAGTCGTCGTAGCGAAACTCGATCTCCGCACCGCAGCTCGGGCACGCGGTCTTCAGGCGGCGATGCCCCCGAACATCGTCGTGAACGTACCAGAATCTAGCGGGCGACGCGCTGCAGCGCCGCGCGCGCGGCGTCGAGGCGCGGTGACGCCGGGAACCGGTCGACGAACGCTCTCAGGCGTGTCGCCGCGTCGTCTGCTCGCCCCGCCCGCTCGCACGCGATCGCCGCCCAGAACGCCGCGTCCTCGGCGACCGCGGGATCGGTCGCGCGGTCGAAGGCCTCGATCGCATCCGTATGACGCGCCTCGCGCAGCGCCTGCCAGCCCGCGCGGAACGCGTCGAACCCGGTCGCGGCGACCGGCGGAGCCGGCGGCTTCGACGGCATCCAGACCTCGCCCTCCTCGACCACCTGCCGCCTGCCGCGCTCGGTCACCTCGGCGGTTCCGGCGAACACCTGCGCAGTCACGATCACGCCGCCGCGCGCGACGACCTTCGCGCTCGACCTCGCGATCACGACGCGCGTATCCCCGGCGACGATCGTTACCGGCTCGCGGTCGCGTGCGTCGATCGCGAGCTCGCCATCGCGCAGCTCGACGACATCGCGATCGGCATCGGCACTGCGCGCGTAGTCCGCGCCGTGCGCGATGACCTCGGCGAGCCGAGGCGCGACGACGTCCTCGTGCGCGACGGCACGAATCTCGACGGC
>JABFXX010000386.1 GCA_013368795.1 Kofleriaceae bacterium | reverse complement strand
ATGGCATTGCGCGCGTTCTGCGGAATCCCTTCGCACGACGCGAGCTCGTAGATCGAATCTCGATACAGGTCACACTCGGGAATGCCCGTCGACGGCTCGGCGCTGATGCCGCCGGCGACCGCGTAGACATCTTCGCCGTCGTCCGGCAGCACGCGCACCGAGCCCAGGACGTGATCCCGCTCGCGGTCGTGCGTCAGCGTCGCGCCGGCGGCGGCAGCTGCGGTGATCGTGACGAGCAGGCCCGCACCGACGAGCCTCAATCGCCGCTGCTGCGCACGGCCGACCTCGCAGTCGGACAGCAGGATCGTGCCGTCCTTGCGCTGGTAGTAGCGCGCGCACAGGTTCGCGTTCTTCTCGACGATCAGCTGCTCGGCCTCGACGCGCGTCATCGCCGAGAGGTTGAACACGTCCTTGTCGCACTGTGCGCAGTGACGAACGCGATCGTCGCCGGTCATCGCGTTCCAGTCGGCCGTGCACGGCGACGCGATGCGGATGTTCGGCAGCACCGGCAGCTTCGCGCGCGCCTCCAGCTCGGACAGCATCTTCGCGGTCTCGTCGCGCTCCTTCGTGCGCGCGAGCACCTCGGCATCGAGCGCGGCTTTGCGGGCGGCGAGGGCGTCGACGTCGCTGCGGTAGCTCATGTGTCATAGACACCGGCTACCCGGGGGCGCGTTGCGAGAATCTCAGCCGACCGCGGTCGCGGCGACCATCGTCTGGCCGTCGCGCACGTAGCTCGACCCCGGAATCGCCTTGGCCGTGCGCTTGCCGACGGCCGCGAGCTCGGCCAACCCCGCGTAGGACTTGGCCCTCGTCAGCGAGATCGCCGCGATCGACACGCTCATGATCGGGAACTTCCGCTGCACGCCGAACCGATCCTTGGTCTCGATGTAGCCGCGCTCCCGGTCGGCGGGGTCGTAGTACAGCCGGATCAGGTGGTCGAAGCGGTCGCAGATGGCACGACATACGTCGTCGGCGCGGTCGGCGCTCGTGACGAACACGAAGTCGTCTCCCGCGATGTGGCCGATGAAGTCGCCGGCGCCGCCATTGCGCTGGACGATGTAGCGGATCACATCGCTCGTCTGGCGGATGACCGCGTTGGCCTTCGCGTAGCCGTAGTAGTCGTTGAACGCCTTCAGGTTGTCGAGATCGAGGTAGCAGGCGACCGCGCTCGGATCGCCCACCGCGAGACGGCGTTCGATCTCGGCCTGGATCGCGTCGGCGCCCGGCAGCTGCGTTGTCGGCGATGCGCCGAGCTCGCGCGCCTGACGATCGAGCGCCTTGCCGACGCGCGCGAGGAGCTCGGCCGCGTCGAACGGCTTCACCATGTAGTCCTCGGCGCCGCTGCGGAACGCGCGGACCTTGTCGGCGGTATCGCCGCGCGCCGACAGGAACATGATCGGCGCCATGCCGATCGCGGGGTCGGCGCGGATCATCTCGGCGGTGCGATAGCCGTCGATGCCCGGCATGAGGACATCGAGCAGAATCATGTCGGGGCGGAACCGGCGCGCCTCGGTGAGCGCGGCGTTCGCCGAGCCGGCGTCGCGTACCTGGTAGCCGCCGAGCTCGAGCACCTCGCGGCAGATCAGGCGGATCGACGGATCGTCGTCGACGACGAGCACGCGCGGCGCCTCGCGGCGACCGCTCTCGACGAGGCGCAGGCACGCGTCGCGGAACGCAGCCGGCTGGATCGGGAACTCGAGCACGTCGTCGGCGCCGGCGGCGAGCATGTCGGTGCGGCGCTCGGAGTCGCCGACGACCATGACCGCGGTCTTGTGCGTATCGGGGTCGTGCTCGAGGATCGCGAGCAGCGCGAGCGAGTCGGTCATCGCACCGGCGACGACGGCGAGGGCAGGGTGCTCGGCGCGCGCGGTCGCGATCGCGTTGTCGACGTCGTTCGCGACGAGCACGCGCTCGGCGAGCGACATGAGCAGGCCCTTCAGGAGCAGCGCGCGGCGCGGATCGTCGTCGATGACGAGCGCGACCGAGTTCTCGCCGAGCCCGCGCCGCCGAGGCTGCGTCTCGAGCGCGCTCGGAATCTGCACCGTCTTGTCGGACTTCGCCGAGACCGGCAGCGTGAACACGAACTTCGTACCACCGGAGCCGGACTCGACCCAGATGCGGCCGCCGTGCGCCTCGACGATCGTGCGCGAGATCGAGAGACCGAGGGCCGTACCGCCGACGCGGCGGCTCGACGCCGAGAACGGCTCGAAGATGCGCTCGTGATCCTCCGGCGCGATCGGGTCGCCCGAGTTGTGGACCGACACGCCGACCGCGTCTTCCGACAGCGGAGGGCCGAACACCTGGACGTCGATCACGCCGTTCGCCGGCGCGAACCGGATCGCGTTGGTGATCAGGTTGCCGAGCACCTGCGCGAGCCGCTCGGGATCGCCGAGGATCGAGATGTCGTCGGCCGACGCGCCGAGCACGATCGTCAGCTGCTTCGTCGCGGCGGCCGCGCGGTAGCGATCGATGACCTCGCGCGCGAGCCGATCGAGCTGGACCGGTGCGGCGCTGACGGTGATCGAGCCTGCCTGCGCGCGAGCGAGATCGAGCAGCTGATCGACGAGCTGGTTCATCCGCGTCGCGGCCTGGCGTGCCATGTCGACGTAGCGCAGCTGGCGATCGGTCAGCGGACCGGCGTAGCCCGAGAGCACGATGTCGAGCGCGCCCGCGATCGACGTCAGCGGCGTGCGCAGCTCGTGGCTCATCACCTGCGCGAACTCCGCGCGACGGCGTGCAACGTCGGCGGTGTCGCCGAGATCGCGAAGCACGACGATCGCGCCGATCGGCACGCCCTCCTCGCGCAGCGGCGTGACGACGGAATGGAGCACGCGCTCGCCGATGCGAACTTCTTCGCGGATCGGCTGACCGTCCGACGCGCCAGCGGCGAGATCGAACGGATAGAACCCGACGACGTCCTTCAGATAGGCGGTATCGACAGGTTCGTCTTGCGGTACGCCGAGCATCACGCGTGCGGCGCGATTGATGATCACTTCGCCGGTTCGCGTGTCGGCGAGGATCGCGCCGTCCGCCATGACGTCGACCGCGACGCGCAGCCGTTCGTACATCCCGGAGGACATCGGTGTTGGATCATACCCAACAGATCGGTAACTAGCGACCATCCTTTGGCTGGTCGCACATCTGCGCACTCGGCCAGTGCAGCAAAATGCTGCACTCTGAGCGCTATTCCTGGCGCCGGAACGTCTTCTCGAGGGCCGCGTAGAGGCCGCCGTTGGCGACCAGCTCGTCGTGAGTGCCCTGTTCGACGATCTGACCCTTGTCCATCACGACGATCAGGTCGGAGTTACGGATCGTCGAGAGCCGGTGGGCGATGACGAGCGTCGTTCGGCCCTTCATCAGCTCGGCAACTCCGCGCTCGATCAGCTCTTCCGCCTCCGGATCGACGTGCGCCGTCGCCTCGTCGAGTACGAGGATCTCCGGATCGCGGAGTAGCGCACGCGCGAACGCGACGAGCTGGCGCTCGCCGGCGGAAAAGTTGGCGCCACGCTCGGCAACCTTTGCGCTCGTGTCGGTGCCGCGGCGGACCAGTGCGCGGTCGAGGCCGACGCGCTTGACCGCCTCGTCCAGACGCGCCGCATCGTACGACTTGCCGAGCGCGATGTTGTCGGCGAGCGAGCCTGCGAACAGCGTGACGTCCTGCGAGACGACCGTGATCCGGCGGCGCAGCTCGTCGAGCGGGATGTCGCGGACGTCGACACCGTCGATGCAGATCGCGCCGCGGTCGCGCTCGTAGAGCCGGGTCAGCAATTTGATGACAGTCGACTTGCCCGAGCCGGTCGCGCCGACGACGGCGACGGTCGCGCCACGCGGTACGCGCAGGTCGACGCCGCGCAGCACGGGCTCGGCGCCGTACGAGAAGTGGACGCCGGCGAGCTCGATCGCGGGACCGCTGTCATGGACCGCTGGATCGTCGTCGGGCTTCGTCGTGCTCGCGTAGACCGCGCCGTCGAACTCCTCGGTGTCGAGCAGCTGGAAGATGCGCTCGCTTGCCGCCATCGCGCCCTGCATGACGGCGTACTTCGCCGACAGGTCACGGATCGGGACGAAGAACTTGTTGATGTATTCGATGAACACGACGACGATCGCGACCGTCGCGATGTTCTGAGCCTGGTGGCCCGACGCCCACCACACGATCAACGCCGTCGCGATCCGGCCGATCGCATCGACGAGCGCGTACATCGCGGCGTCCGCGCGGATCTGGAGGAGATAGGCATCGCGGTGGCCGGCGTTGATCTCGTCATATTCGCGCTGCGCGATCTTGCCGCGGCCGAGCAGCTGGACGACGCGGATTCCCGACAGGTGTTCCTGCGCGAACGCGTTCATCGCGGCGAGCCGGACGCGGATCTGACGGAACGACTTGCGCATCGCGCGCCGTGCGTACTCGACGAGCACGATCACGAGCGGCAGCGTCGCGAGCGTCATGAGCGACAGCTCGACGTCGAGGCCCAGCATGACCACGACGATGATCACCGCCTTGACGGCATCGGCGATCAGCGTGATCGCGCCCTGCGCGAACATCTCGTTGAGGCTCTCGATGTCGTTCGTCATGCGCGTCATCAGCCGGCCGACCGGGATGCGGTCGAAGAACGCGGCGCGCTGCGCGAGGACGTGATCGAAGATCGCGATCCGCAGGCCGTGCATCGTGCGCTGGCCGGCGAGCTGGAGCACCCACTGCTCGAGGAATGACGAGATGTTCTGGCAGATGACGAGGCCGACGTAGAGCGCCGCATCGAGCGGCAACGCGTCGATCTTGCCGGTCATGATGTGGTGCTGCAGCGAGTACATGAACAGGTACGGCTGCGCGAGCTCGAACCCGATCGTCGTCAGCATGCAGACGACCCAGATGCCGAGGAGGTGGGCGTGCGGCCGGATGTACTTCGATACCCGCCGGATCAGCCGGACGTCGTAGGCCTTGCCGAGGACCGCTTCGGCCTCGATGCCCGTCTTCTTCGCAGGAGCGGCGGTCGCCATCAGCTCGCCTCCTGGAGCTCGAACTGGGTCTCGAGCTGCGTGCGGTAGAGCTCGCCGTAGAGGCCGCCCTTGGCGATCAGCTCCTCGTGCGTGCCGTGCTCGACGATCTTGCCCTGGTCGAGGACGAGGATCTGATCGGCATCCTTGATCGCGGCGACGCGGTGCGAGATCAGGACGGCCGTGCGGCCGTGCATGACCTCGCGCAGGCTCGCGAGGATCACGCGCTCGGTCTCGGCGTCGACGCTCGACAGCGAATCGTCGAGCACGAGCAGGCGCGGCGCCGCCGACAGTGCACGCGCGAGCGCGACGCGCTGGCGCTGGCCGCCCGACAGCGTGATGCCGCGCTCGCCGACGATCGTGCCCATGCCCTCGGGCATCCGTGCGAGGTCGCGCTCGAGGCCGGCGGACTTCGCCGCACCGGTGACACGCGTCTCGTTCGACAGGTCCGGAGCCGATCCGGCGGCACCGACGCGCTCGAGCTCGGCGCGCCGCGCGGCCGGGATCGCGGTCCCCGCGCCGTAGCCCATCGCGACGTTGTCGGCGATCGTCGTCGAGAACAGGAACGCCTCCTGCGGTGCGTAGCCGAGCTGGGCGCGCAGGTAGCCGAGCGGCAGCGTCGTGATGTCGTGGTCGTCGAGGAACACCGTGCCGGCGGGCACCTGGTTCATCCGGCACAGCGACTCGACGAGCGTGCTCTTGCCCGAGCCGGTGCGGCCGACGATCGCGGTGATCGTGCCGGGCGAGAGCGTGAAGCTGACGTCGTCGATGACCGCGCGGTCGCCGTACTTCACCGTCAGGTGCTTGACCTCGACCTTCGCCGGCTCCGGCGGAACCGGCGGGCCCTCGCCACCGACGTCGGGGATGTCGGACTTCGTGTCCTGCAGCTGGACCAGGCGCGACCACGACGCGCGGCCGCGCTGGAGCAGCGCGAGCATGAAGCCGAGCGTCAGCGTCGGCCACACGAGCTGGGCGAGCAGGATGCCGTACGCGGTGTAGAAGCCGACGTCGATGTCCTTGTGGATCACCGCGCGGCCGCCGACGAGGATCAGGATCGCGACCGCGAGCGGCGCGAGTGTGTTGAGGATCGGCCCGAGCTGGATGCGGACCTTGGCCGCGTCCATGTTCTTGTCGAGGAGACGCTGGCTGACCTCGAGGAAGCCCTTGCGGCGCACGTCCTCGAGCCCGTACGTCTTGATGACCTGGATCGCGCCGAGGTCCTCCTGGATGCGCGCCGACAGCGTGCCGAGCTCGGCCTGGACCTCGCGCGTCGTCCGGTAGATGCGCTTCGACAGCGCCTGGCCGGCGACGACGATCAGCGGATAGGGGATGATCGTGAGGAGCGCGACGACCGGATCGAGCACGATCATGTACGTCAGCACCGTCGCGAACGACGTGATCGAGTTCGCGAGGTGCACGAGCCCCGCGCCCCACATCGCACGCACGGTCTGGACGTCGTTCGTCAGTCGCGACATCACGTCGCCCGTCGGATGCTCGCGGTAGTAGCCCGGCGACAGCGTCATCAGGTGGCCGAACAGGTCCGAGCGGAGGTCGTACTCGGCGGCGCGCGCGGCATTGAAGATCGACACGCGCGACCAGATGCGCGTGACCGCGGTCGCGATCGCGAACACCATCAACAGCACCATGTGCTGCGGTAGGTCCTCGGTGTGGCCGTCCTTGAGCGCCTGGACGCCGCGGCTCAGGTAGTACGGAACGCCGAGGAAGCACAGGTTCGTCGCCAACATCGCCACGACGCCACCGACGAGAACGCCCCGGTACGGGCGCAGGTAGCCGAGCGAGCTGCGTACTGCCACGACGCTCGGTAGTAGCACCAAACGTGGCGGCCCGGGCCCCGGCGCGTGCGTGGATCTCCTGCGCTCTTGGGGAGGTGTGTTGCTAGCGCATGGATCCGTGCATCACCTTGCCCATCGCGGCGTACTCGAGGACTCCCGCGCGTACGAGGTGTTGCATTCCGATCGCGCGGTTCTCGTCGGCCGCGAGGAACGCGGCGCGCACGACCGCGTTCTTGATGTAGCCGCCCGACATCTCGAATCGTTCCGCGAGATCGCCGAAGTTGATCGACGTATCGACCGACGCTTCCTTGGGCAGGAGCGAGCGCCAGAGTTTCTCGCGCTCCGAGGGCTCGGGCATCGGGAACGTGATTCGGAACGACAGGCGGCGGCGGAACGCCTCGTCGATCGACGTGTCGAGGTTCGTCGTCAGGATCGTGATCCCGGCGAACGCCTCCATGCGCTGGAGCAGGTAGTTGACCTCGAGGTTCGCGTAGCGATCGACCGAGCTCTTCACCTCGGTGCGCTTGGCGAACAGCGAGTCGGCCTCGTCGAACAGCAGCACCGCGTGGCCGGCCTCGGCGGCATCGAACAGCGCGGCGAGGTTCTTCTCGGTCTCGCCGACGTACTTCGAGACGATGCGCGATAGATCGATCTGGTAGAGGTCGAGCGCGAGCTCGTCGGCGATGAGGCCGGCGACCATCGTCTTGCCGGTGCCCGGCGGTCCGGAGAACAGCGCCGAGAGGCCGAGGCCCTTGGCGATCTTGCGCGCGAAGCCCCACTCCTCGTAGACGCGCCGCTTGTGGCGCACGCGCGCGATGAACTCCTTGACCTCGTCGAGCGCATCGTCGGGCAGGACGAGGTCGTCCCACTTCTGCTTCCACGCGAGGCGCACGCCGAGGTTGCCGAGCTTGCTGTCGAGCGTCGCGCGCACGCCGGCGTGAACGTCCTCGGCGGAGACCTTCGCGCCGCGCGTCTGCGCCGTCACCTTTGCGGACTCCGCGGCGCGCCGGATCACGCCGCCGGTCACCGGATAGCGAGCGGCCGCGCGATCGGGAATGTCGCCCTCCGCGGTGTCACCGAGTGCACGGCGCCACAGCTTCGCGCGCACCGACTCGGGCGGCACCTCGAGCTCGATCGTGACGAACCCGCGCGAGAGCGAGACCGGCCGCGCGTCGACCTTCGGGCCGATCGCGGCGACCGCGCCGAGGTAATGTGAGAGCAGCTCGCGATCGATCACGCTCGCGCGATCGGGACGCCCGGTCTCCGGATCCGCGGAGAGATAATCGACCCCATCGAGCACGAGCACCGCGCG
>JABFXX010000505.1 GCA_013368795.1 Kofleriaceae bacterium | reverse complement strand
CTGGATTCGACCGCCGTCTATCCTGCGAGCGTCCCCGCTTGACGCAGAGGGCGTGGCGCCCTGTGGCTAGGTCCGCGCCCGAGGGGGCAGCCCCGAGCGATCTACGACGACCGCCCTCGCAGCCGCGGCGACTTCGCCGCTCGGCCTGAGGCGCGCCGTCGCGTGGGCCTCTGATCGTGCACGTGCACGTGCACGTGACACGTGCACGAGTCCGGATCAGCCGCCGGTCTTCGGGCCGGGCCCTGGCTGCGTCGGCGGACGCGGGCGCGGCACCGTCGGGATCGCCGGCGTCGTCGCGCCGGGCAGCACGCGCTGTGCGAGCTGCGTGACGTCAACGCCGAGCATCTGCTTGAGCTGCTCGGCGGTGACCGCCGCCTTGACCGCAAAGTTCGAGCCGTTCGCCGCGAGGTCCTTGTCGATCACGGTGAGCTTGTCGACCGGCATGTCACCGACCGTCTTCATCATCGTGTTGACGAGGCTCTGCAGCTTCTGCGCGACGAAGATCTGGCGTGCGTTGTCACCGGCCTTCGCCCAGGTCTCGCCGAGCGAGCGGATCGCGGTCGCGGTCGCCTTGCCCTCCTCGATGATCTTCGACGCGGCGCCGCGGGCCTGCTGGACCATCTGCGCCTTGCGCGCCTCGGCCGGCTTCACCTTGTCGGCGACGAGCTGGTAGCGAACCTGCGCGAGCCGCGCCTTCTGGACGTCGACCTCGGCCGACGCCTTTGCGAGCAGCGCCTGCACCTGACCGCGCGACTCCGCGATCAGCGCGCCCTTGCGCGTCTGCGCCTCGACGATGCGGCGCTGGCCCTCGGCGCGCGCCGTCGCGATCTCGGCCTCGACCTTCGCGATCTCCTGGTTCTGGAGGTTCTGCGCCGAGTTCTGCTGCGAGAGTGCGTGGTTCTCGGCCTCGGCGATGCGCGAGCGCTTGAGCAGCTCGGCGGTCTGCCGGCGACCGATCGAGTCGAGGTAGCCCTTGTCGTCGGACACGTGCTGGATCTTCAGCGTGTCGAGCTCGAGGCCGAGCCGCGCGAGGTCGACGTCGGCCTCGTGGACGAGCTCGCCGGCGAACTTCTCGCGGTCCTGGTTGACCTCTTCCGGCGTCAGCGTCGAGAGGACGCCGCGCAGGTTACCTTCGAGCGTCTCGCGCGCGACGTTCATGATTTGCTCGCGCGTCATGCCGAGGAAGCGCTCGACTGCGTTCGCGAGGTGATCTGACTTCGACGAGACCTTCACGTTCGCGACGCCCTGCACGTTCAGCGGGATGCCGCCGCGCGAGTACGCGCCTTGAACGCGCAGCTCGATGACCATGTTCGTGAGGTCCATGCGATCGACGACCTCGATCAGCGGGATGCGGATGCCGCGGCCGCCCTGGACGACGCGATAGCCGACGACGCGATCGTCGGCACCGCCGGCGATGCGGCGATGGCCACCGGAGAAGATCAGCACTTCATTCGGCGGGCAGATGTAGATGATGCGCGAGATGATGATCCCGATGAGGAGCAGCGCGAGGAGAACGGCGACCGCTCCGACCATGATGATGTTCGACATGATTAGCTCCTCCTCGTCTCGCCGTTCGGCGTGCTACCGGTGATGACCTTCGCGATGTCGATGCCGAGCGTGCGCGTGACCTGCTCGAGCAGCGCCGCCATCGTGGCGGGATAGGCTGCCGCGTACGACGGGATCGTCTTGCCGTCACCGCCGTCGATCAGGTTGACCTCGCCAACCTTGATGCGGCTTGCCGCGTTCGCGACGTCGCCGAAGATCGTGTCGAGGTGTTGCAGCACGAACATGTCCATCGCGCGGCCGCCGCTATCGCGCCACGCGTTCGCGACCTCGTCGAGCGAGCGCGACATCGCCTCACCGTCGGCGGCGATCGGCGCCGCCTGACCGGCCGCGAACAGCTCGCGGACCTGCGCGTCGACCTCGGCGGGAATCGTGACCTCGGCCTGAAGGCGGAGCCCCTCGAGCTCGCCGCGGATCTTCTGCAGCTCGAGCTCGGCCTCGGCGCGCGCCTGCTGGCCGGCGGCCTCGGCGCGGACCTCCTCGGCGCGGGCCTCGGCGTCGACCTCCGCCTTGATCTGGCGGAGCTCGTTCTGCTTGCGCTGCAGCGCCGCCTGCGCGTTCGTCATCGCGATCTCGCCGCGCGCACGCGCGGCGGCCTCGGCCTGCTCGGCCTCGCGCGTCGCGTCGGACTCGGCGACCTCGGCGGTCCGCAGGATCTCGGCGATCCGCTGGCGGCCGATGCTCTCGAGATAGTTCCGGTCGTCGGCGATGTGCTGGATCTTGAGCACGTCGAGCTCGAGGCCGAGCTTCTCGAGATCCGGCTTCGCCGACTCCTCGAGCTGGCGCGCGAACTTCAGGCGGTCCTGGTTGCTCTCCTCGGGCGTCATCGTCGCGAGCACACCGCGGAGGTGACCCTCGAGCGTCTCCTTGACGACGCGCGCGATCTCCGGCCGTCCCTTGCCGAGGAAGCGCTCGATCGCGTTACCGACGAACCGGCGATCCGTCGACACCTTGATGTTCGCGATCGCGTGCACGGTCAGCGGAATGCCACCCTCCGAGTACGCGCCCTGCACCGCGATCGGCACCGAGATCAGCGACACGTCCATGCGGTCGACCGTCTCGACGACAGGCACGCGCACGCCTCGGCCGCCGAACACGACGCGATAGCCGACCGTGCGGCCGTCGGATGTGCGGTGCTTGCGGCCGGAGAAGATCAGGATCTCGTTCGGCCTGCAGATGCGCAGCAGGTACCGATAGATCACCATCAGCACCAGGAGCACGGCGATGCCTGCGGCAACGCCCCCCACGATTTCGGGCGGTAGCTTCATTGTTCTCTCCCCTTTTGGCAGACAAACCGGAACGCCAGTCGTCGACGCTACACGTCGGACTTGGCCACGAGCAACGATCCGCGCTCGCCTTCGGAGACGATCAGCACCGACGTGCCCGTCGGTAAATTTCCGCCGTCCTCGACGAGGTGCGCTACAAAATCTTCGGCGCGTCCCTTCACCTCGACGCGCACCTTGCCCGGCTGACCGGGACCGACCGGAAGCAGCAGCGTGCCGGTCGTACCGACGAGCTCGGCGGCGCCGACCTCGCTCGAGACCGAATGCTTCGTGAGCTTGCGGATCACGGTCACCGCGAGCGCGCCGGCAAACCAGCCGATGACGCCCGCACCGATCGCCGCGACGATGGTGCTCGAGCCGAGCTTCTCGAGCGCGTACCCGACACCGCCGCCAAACGTCAGGAAGAACACCCAGAAGCGCAGCGAACCGACCGGCGCCCAGGCGAGGCCTACACCGACATCTCCCTCGTGATGGCCGCTGTCACCGTGGTCGGTGTCCTTGCCACCGAGCACGAACGACGCGAGGAGCAACGTGACTCCGAATGCGACCGCTCCGAGATAGAGATGTTGCAAAAGCGAACCTCCCACCCTTTCGATGCCCAGATCATGTGTATGGGTTCTGCCGATCGCAATCCAGAATCGACCGTAAGCATCCGATTTGGCCGGGAATAACACCCCGATATCGCTGGTTAGGCGCGCCTCCGGAGGAATCCCGCATAGACGAGTGCCCCGAACGCGGTCACGCCCAGGCCGAGCGTGCTCGCCTGCGGCGCCGTCCAGATCGCGTTGACGAGCAAGAGCAGCGCGAGCGCCATGAAGATCACGGGCACGACCGGAAAGCCCGGCACGCGGAACGCGCGCTCGCGGGCGGGCTCGCGGATGCGCAGCAGCAGCACGGTGCCCGCGTTCAGCGCGTAGAACAGCCACGATGCGAACACGACCGCGTCGGTCAGCTCGTCGAAGCCACCCGCGAGCGCGTACCCGCACGCGATCAGGCCCTGCACGATCACGCTCGTCGACGGCACGGCGGCGCCAGGCGCGAGGTGCGCGAGCTGCTTCGGCGCGAGGCCGTCGCTCGCCGCCGCGTACGGCACGCGCGCACCGGTCAGCATCGACCCGTTCATCGCCGAGATCGCGGAGATCGCCATCGCCGCGGCGAGCACGGCCTGCGCGGTGCCGCCGAGGAACTGGGTCGCGGTCTTCTGCGCGATCGACGTCGAGCTCGGTGCCGCGATCTCGGCGAACGGCAGCGCGTGGAAGTAGCCGAGGTTGACGAGCGCGTAGATCACGAACACGCCGATCGCGCCCCAGATGAGCGCGCGCGGCAGGTTGCGCTGCGGATCGCGAACCTCACCGGCGGCCATCGGCAGGTTGTTCCAGCCGTCGTATGCCCACAGCGCGGCGAGCACCATCGCGCCGAACGCGGAGAATCCGGGAAAGCCGCGATCGTCGGTGACGCGCGACCAGTCGCCGCCCTGGGCGAAGAACAGTGCGCCGAACGCGAGGCCGCCGATCATCACGACCTTCATCACGGTGAGCACGGTCTGCAGCCGGCCGCCCGCGCGCACGTGCAGGCAGTTGACGCCCGTGAACACCGCGATCAGCGTCACCGCGACGACCTTGCTGTCCGGATCGATCGGCAGCACGCCGCCGAGGAACGTCGTCGTACCGACCGCGTACGCCGCGATCGATCCGGGCGACCCGATCCAGAACCGGTTCCACGCGTAGAGGTAGCCCATCGCGGGGCCGTAGCCGGCGCGCAGGAACACGTACTCGCCGCCGGCCTTCGGGAACATCGCGCCGAGCTCGGCGTACGTGAGCGCGCCGAACAGCGAGAGCAGACCCGCAGTCGTCCACGCGGCGAGCACCCAGAGGGCGGAGCCGCCGACCTGCGCCATCGTCGCGGTCTTGAGGAAGATGCCGGTGCCGATGATCGTGCCGACGACGAGTGACGCGGCCGCCCATGGACCGAGATCGCGGCGGAGCTCTACTGGTTGGTCTCTACCCATGCGTTCACGCGATCTGCGAGCACGGGCAGCGTGACGGCGCCGGCGCCGAGCACGACCGCGTGGAACGACGGGAGGTCAAAGCGCGCGCCCAGTCGCGTCTCGGCGTCTGCGCGCAGGCGAAGGATCTCGATCTGGCCGACCTTGTACGCGAGTGCCTGGCCGGGCCAGCCGATGTAGCGGTCGACTTCGTTCGAGATGTTGATCGGCGTCAGCGCGGTGTGCGCGGTCATGAACGCCTCGGCCTCTGCGCGCGTCCAGCCGAGCGCGTGGATGCCGGTGTCGACGACGAGTCGCGACGCGCGCCACGCGTCGTAGCTGACCTTGCCGAGCCGGTCGAGGTCCGCCGAGTAGAGTCCCATCTCGTCCGCGAGCCGCTCGGTGTAGAGCGCCCAGCCCTCGACGAACGCGGTCGAGCCGTCGAGCTTGCGGAACGCGGGCAGCTCGCCGAGCTCCTGCGCGATCGCGATCTGGAGGTGATGGCCGGGAATCGACTCGTGCCAGGTCAGCGCCTCGAGCTCGAACCGCGGCCGCGTCTCGGGCTTGTACGTGTTGACGAAGTATTCGCCGGGCTTCGTGCCGTCGTAGTGCGGCTGGCGGTAGTACGCGATCGTCGAGTACGGCGCCTCGTAGTCGGGAGTCTCGCGCATCACGCAGTCGGACTTCGGCAGCACCGAGAAGAAGCGAGGGATCGCCGCCTTCGCGCGATCGAGCGAACGCTGCGCCGCCGCGAGCAGCTCCTCGCGCGAGCCGAAGTACAGCGCCTTGTCGTCGCGCAGCTTCGCGATCGTCGACGCGAGATCAGACGTCCCGAGCACACGCCTGCCGAGCTCGGCGAGCTCGCGATCGGTGCGCGCGATCTCGGCGAGTCCGAGCTCGTGCAGCGCCTGCGGCGTCATCGCGATGCCGACGTGGAACAGGATCGACGCGCGGTAGCACGCCTCGCCATCGGGCAGCGCGGCGAGACCCTCCTTCTCCGTGCGCGCGCTCGGCATCACGCGATCGCGCAGGAAGTCGCGCAGCCGGCCGATCGCCGGCGCGATGTCGCTACCGACGACGCCGCGCAGCTCGGTGACGAGCCTGTCGCGCACGCCCGCCGGCCACGTCTCGACGTTCGCCCACGCCGGCGAGCCCATCGCCCACGTGTCGACGGGCTTGGCGAGCTCGGCGTCGAGCTGCTCGATCACGCGGCGCACTTTCTCCGCCGACGACACGCGACCCGCCGCGAGGCCGATGCCGAGGTTCGCGATCGTATCGTCGACGAGCTTTCTGCCCAGCCGCAGCCGCGCGATCAGATTCTCGGCGTCGCGCGGGTCTTTGACCGTGTGCGACTCGACGAGATACGACAGCTCGCCGAGCGTGCTGCCGTTGTACGAGTCGACGACCCACTCGTGGAGCTTGCATGCCGCGAGTGCCTGCTCGGCCTCGAGCCGCTCGCGGAGCAGCTCGTGCGTCACGCGGTCGACGTCACCGAGCGCGCCTGGCTCCATCGCGACGAGCCGCGCGAGCAGCGCCGCGCCCTCGGCGTTTGCCGCCTCGATCGACTTCGCATCGCGAGGCGCGAGCACGTCGTCGTAGCGGTGGTCGCCGAGCGTCGTCGCCCAGGTCGGCGCCCACTTCATCATGTACTCCCAGTGATCGGCGATCACCGCACGCAGCACGGGGTCGGTGACACCAGCGACTGCATCGGCGGCCAGCGGAGAGGGCTCGTGGACGCTCGGCACGGGCCATCTTTGTACTACGCTCCGGCGGTGCAGGCCCATCTGTTCGACGGTACCTACGAGCTGTTCCGCGCCTGGTTTGGCGCGCCGCCCGTGCAGTTCGAAGGCCGCGAGGTCGGCGCGACGCGCAGCGTGATGCGCAGCCTCATCGGCATGCTTCGCGCCGGCAAGGTCACGCACCTCGGCGTCGCGTTCGACCACGTCATCGAGTCGTTCCGCAACGACCTGTTCCTCGGCTACAAGACCGGCGAGGGACTCGATCCGAGGCTCACCGATCAGTTCCCACTCGTCGAGCGCGCGGTCGCTGCGCTCGGCATCAAGGTCTGGCCGATGATCGAGTTCGAGGCCGACGACGCGATCGCGACCGCCGCCGCGCACCTCGCGAAGGACGATCGCGTCGACCAGATCCGCATCGTGTCGCCCGACAAGGACATGTGCCAGTGCGTCATCGGCTCGCGCGTCGTCACGTGGGAGCGGTTCAAGGACATCGTGCTCGACGAGCCCGCGGTCGTCGCGAAGCACGGCGTGTCACCCGAGTCGATCCCCGATCTGCTCGCGCTCGTCGGCGACACCGCCGATGGCATCCCAGGCCTCGCAGGCTGGGGCAAGAGCTCGGCGGGCAAGGTGCTCATGGTCTACAAGCACATCCCTGCGATCCCCGACGACGCGGCGGCGTGGAACGTCCCCGGCCTGCGCGGCGCGGACAAGCTCGCGGCATCGCTGCGCGAGAACCGCGAGGCGGCGATGCTCTACGACACGCTCGCGACGCTGCGGATCGATTGCCCGATCGAGTGCGATCTCGACGCGCTCGCGTGGCGCGGCGTCGATCAGCCCGCGCTCGAGGCGGTGTGCGCCGAGCTCGGCGTCTCCGCTGACACGTTCAAGGTCTAAGAGCCGACCGTGATCGAGACCGAGTCGGCCTTCGCCGGGAACTCGATCGCGCCGACGACCTTCTTCACGCACGCCTCGACCTCCGGCGTGATCTTGCCCTTCGACGACAGTGTCGTCGAAGCGGTGCCGTTGGCCTTGATCACGACACGCACGGTCAGCGTCACCTGCTGACCGGCCCAGCACTTCGCGATGTCGTCGCGCTTCGTGCGGATGAGCGTGCTCGCGCCAGAGCCGCCGTTGGCGCCACCGATCAGACCCAGCGAGCCGATCTTGCCCCCGGTCGCACCGCCTCCCCCGCCACCTGCGGCGCCGCCCTCGACGTCCACGGCGCGCTCCCGCTCGTCCTTCGCGCCACCCGTCGGTGCGGCTGCGGCATTCGGTGCGACCTCGCGCGTGATCGACTGCGTCGGTGGCGGAGGCGGCGGCGCCATGTCGCGGCGGCTCGCCTTCGGCGCGATCTTTCCGTCGCTGGGCATCGCCTTGTCCTGCGCGACCTCCGGTTCTGGCGGTGGCGGCGGCGCGGCACCCGGCGCCATCGGAGCCTCGGCAGCGCGCGCGGCCTGCGGCGCCATCGGAGCCTCGGCCTTCGCGCTCGCGGTCGTCTCCGCGGCGTTGCGCTCGGCGGGACGGCCGGCGGC
>JABFXX010000025.1 GCA_013368795.1 Kofleriaceae bacterium | reverse complement strand
CGCCCCCGGCTCGCCGCTGCGCCGCAATCGCGTTGTCGTCACGGGCGGAGATGGTCTCGAAGCGGAGGTGTCGCTCCACCCTGCCGTGCTCGCGTGGCTGCTCGGCGACGACTCGCTGCAGCCGCCGCTCGGCCTGTGCGAGCTCGTCCCTCCCGACGCGGCGCTCGGCGTCGTGCTGCCGCCGCAGGTCGCCACCCAGCTCGACGCCGTCGTGCCGCGCGCGCAGGGCGATCAGCGGATCGCCGTCGTCGTCAAGGGACCGCGAGGCTCGGGTCGCCGCGCCGCCGCGCACCGGATCGCGCGCACGCTCGGCCGGCCGCTGCTCGTCGTCCCGATCCCCGAGCTCGTCACCGCCGAGGGCAAGTCGCGGACGTCGCTGCTCGGCACCGTGCTCGCGGCCGCGCGCCTGCGCGATGCCGTGCCGTACCTCGCCGATGCCGACGCGCTCTACGACGAGTCCGGCACGATGGCGGCCGAGCACGCCGATGCGCTCGCGGCACATGGCGGCTTGCTCGTCGTCGGCTCGACAGGACGCGGCGGTCACCTCGAGTTGCGCCGGCCGCAGCTGGGCGTCGCGATGCCGCGCACCGAGCTCGCCGATCGCGAGCAGGCGTGGGTCCACGCGCTGCAGGCGAGGAGCGCGCCGACGAACCACGCCGCCGAGCTCGCCGCGCGCTACGTGATCGGGCCAGGCGCGATCGCCGACGTCGTCGCCGAGGCGCACCGGTTCTCGCAGGCGGCCGCGGTCCCGCTCGATCTCGACACGCTCGAGGGCGCGGTCGGTCGCCGGCTCTCGCTGCGGCTCGGCACGTTCGGCACGGTCGTGTCGCGCAAGGCGCGCATGGAGGAGCTCGTGCTCCCCGACGACGTGATCGACACGCTGCGCGACATGATCGCGATGGTCCGCGAGCGCGCGCAGATCCTCGAGCGCTGGGGCTACCAGCGGCATCTCGGTATCTCGCGCGGCGTCGCCGGCCTGTACTCGGGCGAGCCCGGCACGGGCAAGACGATGGCCGCGTCGGTCGTCGCGTCGGAGCTCGGCCTCGAGCTCGTGCGCATCGATCTGTCGGCGGTCGTGTCGAAGTACGTCGGCGAGACCGAGAAGAACCTCGGCAAGATCTTCGACGAGGCGCAGGACGCGCACGCGATGCTGCTGTTCGACGAGGCCGACTCGCTGTTCGGCAAGCGCACGGAGCTGAAGAGCGCGCAGGATCGGTTCGCGAACCTCGAGGTCAACTACATCCTCCAGCGCATGGAGACGTTCGACGGCGTCAGCGTGCTGACGACGAACGCCGAGTCGTCGATCGACCCCGCGCTCCAGCGCCGGCTCAACTTCCGGATCCGGTTCCCCGAGCCCGAGGTCGAGGAGCGGGAGAAGCTGTGGCGCCAGCTTTTGCCACCTGCTACCGGGTTGCACGCCGGTGTCGACTTCGTCGCGCTCGCCGAACGCTTCGATATGACGGGCGGTTACATCAAGAATGCGGTCGTGCGCGCGGCGGTGATCGCGGCCCGGGCAGGACGGGCGATGATGGCCGAAGATCTTTGGATCGGCGCCCACCACGAATACGTCGAGATGGGTAAGGTCATGCCGCAGCTGACGCCTGGGGGGAAACGATGAGTGAAGACCTGTACGTGCCGCCGACGCCGAAGAAGGACAATCGCCAGCTCGCGATGGGGCTCGCGATCGCCGCAGCGCTTTGCATGCTGTACGGCGGGTTCACCAAGCAATGGCTCGTGAACGGCAGCAAGCATCTCGAGTACGGGTTCGGCCTGCGCAGCAACTTCGCGTGCGTGACGGGCTACGACGACAAGCAGCAGTGCGAGAGCCACACGAACAGTGAGGTGGTCGACAAGTACAAGGAGATCGACCCCAAGATGGCGTCGGGCGCGTTCGTGCCGACCGGCTGGATCACGTTCATCTCGATCCTGCTCGCGGCGGCCGGTCTCCTCGCCGCGGGGGCGATGGCGGCGGCGAAGAAGGTGATGGACTTGCCGATCGCACCGACGACGATCGGCCTTCTATTCAGCATGATCGCGCTGATCACGGGCTGTGTGTTCGTCGCGACCAAACCGGGTCCGCCCGGCATGGTTGGAGTCGGACTCAGTTTCTGGATCTTCGGCGTCGGCAGCGTGATGGGCATCCTCGGCGCGCAGATGCTCGCGAAGGTGAATCGTCCACCGGACCCCGAGTGGACAGTCGATTAGTGATTCCGCACGGAAACTGATCTAGCTTCCGCGCATGTCTCTGCGCGGAAAGACTCTGTTCATCACCGGCGCAAGCCGCGGTATCGGCCTCGCGATCGCACTGCGTGCGGCGCGCGACGGCGCCAATGTCGCGATCGTCGCCAAGACCACCGAGCCTCACCCGAAGCTCGAGGGCACGATCTTCACGGCTGCAAAGGAGATCGAGGCGGCCGGCGGCAAGGCGCTGCCGATCGCGTGCGATATCCGCAACGACGATCAGGTCGCCGCCGCGGTCGCGAAGACCGTCGAGACGTTCGGCGGCATCGACATCTGCGTCAACAACGCGAGCGCGATCAACCTGACGGGCACCGAGCAGCTCGACATGAAGCGCTACGACCTGATGCACGGGATCAACACGCGCGGCACGTTCCTCGTCAGCAAGCTGTGCATCCCGCACCTCAAGAAGGCAGAGAATCCGCACGTCCTCAACCTGTCGCCGCCGCTCAACATGGAGACGCGCTGGTTCGCGCCGCACGTCGCCTACACGATGGCGAAGTTCGGCATGAGCATGTGCGTGCTCGGCATGGCGGGCGAGTTCAAGAGCGCGGGCATCGCGTTCAACGCGCTGTGGCCGCGCACGACGATCGCGACCGCCGCGATCTCGAACCTGCTCGGCGGCCAGCAGATGATGAAGGCGTCGCGCAAGCCGGAGATCATGGGCGACGCTGCCTACGTCATCTTCAACCGGCCGTCGCGCGAGTGCACCGGCAACTTCTTCATCGACGACGAGGTGCTGATCTCGTCGGGCAAGACGGACCTCAGCGAGTACGCTGTCGATCCGAGCCAGAAGCTGATGCCGGACTTCTTCGTCTAGCTCTTCTTCTTGATCGACTTGCAGGCGTCGATCGCGGGCGCGAGCATGTCCTTCGTCGCCACCGTCACCGCGCACTTGTAGGGCTGGCCGTCGACGGCGCGCCGCAGCTGCAGGTTGTATTCGACGCCCGACTCGTCGCGGGTCACGCGGCCGGTGGAGTCCTCGACCATCTCGGTCTTTGTCATCGTGAAGGTCAGGATGTAGCCGTCCGGCGTGTTCTCCTCGTGGAGGACATCCTTGATCGTTCGCCGCAGCCGGGTCTTCGCTTCCTCGACCGTGGCCGGGTCGCTCGAATTGAGCTCGCGCACCGTCAGCCTGAACGTACCGTCGCCGTTCTCGAATCCCGGCGCGTCGTCGAGCGGCTTCGCGCCGAACCCCGGCGCCAGCTGGATGACCAGGTCGTGATCGGGGATCGGGACGTAGCCAGCACTCGGCGCAGTCTCGGTCTTCGCCGCGCTCTCGGCCTTGGGCGTGCTCTCGGTCTTGGCAGCGTTCTCGGTCTCTGCAGCCACGGGCTGTTCCTTTTTCTTGGCGCAGCTCGCGACGAGCGCGAGCAACAGGATCCACCGCATCGCCGAGAGCTTACTTCGACTTGCTGCCGAGGATCCGCTGCAGCTCGGCCTGTGTCGAGCCTTTCGCCGCTTTCGGCGCGTGCCTGCTCCTGCCCGCCGTCATGAAGCCGAACGTCGCGCCGGCGACACCGCCCGCGAGGTGCGCGAGCTGCGAGATCTGATCGGACCGCAGCGACCTGACGATCTCGCCGCCCATGTAGATGATCGCGACCGCGATGAACGTCAGCGGAATCTCGCCGCCGCGCACGTTCGCCATCGACGCGAGCAGGATCATCATGAACACGATGCCGCTCGCGCCGAGGATGAAGCCGTCGCCGATGAGCAAGTTCACGAGCCCGGTGAACAGCGCGGTGAGCAGGATCATCACGAGCAGCTGCGAGCTGCCGTGGCGCTCCTCGAGGATCGGGCCGAGCAACAGGATCAGCATGAAGTTGCCGATCAGGTGCTGCCAGTTCTCGTGACCGAGGATGTGCGAGAACAGGCCGACGTAGCTACGCGTGTCGACCAGCTTGGGCCACGCGACGAACCACAGCTTTGCACCGTCGACGAGATGCGTGAGCCCGAACGCCGCCACCGCCAGCAGTGCGAAGGTCAGGACGACCGGCGAGTTGTAGGTGATGCGGAGTCTGGCCACGATGAAAACCTAGCACGTGAGATCTGGCAGTTCCCGTCAAACCGCGGGCGCGTCGATGACCTCGAGAAGAGGCACATAGGCGTAGGTCTTCGGGCGAACCACTTCGACTGTACAACCGGCCTCGCGGACGATTCGTTCCGCGGTCGAACCGACCATGGCGCGTTCGAGCCCCGTGAGGCCCTTGGTGCCGACGAGGATCAGGTCCGCACCGACGTCACTCGCGACGCCGAGGATCTCCTTGACCGGCTTGCCGATCCGCGCGTGGACGGAATAACGGACGCGATCGCGAACTAGCTGATCGTCCAGCTCCTGGTCGACCAGCGCGTGGATCGCAGCCTCGACGCGCTCGGCGTACGCCGCGTCCACGTGGCTCGCGGGAACTGCCGGAAACGCCATGCGAGGATCGATCGCAGCGACGACGTGCAGCACGTGCCATGGCGCGCGGGTCGCGAGTGCAATCGCGCGCTCGAGCGCCGCGTGGGAGCTATGGCTGAAGTCGAACCCGACGACGACCTGGCAGTGCTCCATGACGTAAGGAGCAGCAGGGCGCGTGCCATACGAGTTTTTAGTGGCCGCCGTACATCGGCGTGCGCAACGGACCGCAATTGCCGGCTGCGCAATCGCACGCACCGGTGCACGTATTCGTCACGATGCCGGTGCTCAAGAAGTCGCGCATCTGCTGCTGCACGAGTGTGCGGCGGCGCGCGTTCTCGTGCGCCACGTTCCCTTCGGAGAACGTCTCGTTCGTCGCGGGCGGCTTCGGCATCGGGTGTTCGTCGACGATGATCCACCCCTTCGATGCGGACGCCGCTTGCGCGTCCTCGAACCCGAACGGCGTGATGACCGACGGCGTGACGAGCGTCGCGCCGAGCGAGCGCGCCTGATAGAAGCTCGCGACGTTCGGGACCTCGGCGTCGTCGCGCGACGTCTGCATGAGGAACTGTTTCTCGGGCGTACCGGGAATACTCACGCCAGCGACGGTCGCTCCATCGACGCCCTCGAGCGCCATCTGCAGCACCTGCTCCATGATGACCGCGTC
Organism: Kofleriaceae bacterium; assembly: GCA_013368795.1. GTDB lineage: Bacteria > Myxococcota_A > Polyangia > Haliangiales > Haliangiaceae > JABFXX01. Next base: position 23,992 of record JABFXX010000025.1, on the reverse strand, counting down.
GAGCAAGTTGTCGTAGCTGCCCTTGAGCGGCACGCCGTATGTCGCCCAGTTCGCCGAGCGCTCGAATAGCAGCGACCAGTTCGCGCCGCCGACATGGAGGACAGCGCGCGAGATGAACGGGTCGTAGGCGAAGAACGTCGAGCCGAGGATGTGGCCGAGCGAGATGCCGAGGAAGTACTCGCGCGACGTGTCGACGACGCTGCGGCCTTGGTTGTCGACGAGCACTTCGGTCGCGAGCTTGCCGCGGAGCAGCTGCTCGAGCGCGATCGAGTTGACCATGCCCTGCCAGATGTGTTCGCCGAAGCCCCAGCCCTGGTTGAGATCGTTGAGCGCGAGCAGCGCGTTCGGGATGTCGTCGTTCGACATGCCGGTCCACAGCGTTCCGGCGACGACGAGACATGCCTCCTCGGCGAGGTCGCGCGCGTACTCGCCATTGCGCAGCTCGGCAAGGCTGCCGAAGAAGCCGTGGCCGTACATGAGGATGCCGGCCTTGTTGTTGTTCGCAGCGCACGCGGGGACCATCACGTACGCCTTCGCGATCATCTTGCCCTGCGCGATGACGTGCCCCTCGCCGTCGCGGACGTAGCCGGCGTTGCCCTCGCCCGTGACGAGCGGCGCCTCGAAGTCGATCTCGATGCGGCGCGCGAGCCGTGGATCGTTGTTGATCGTGCCGAGGTCGGACGTGACGGTGTAGCTGAGGTTCGCGCCGAGCGGTCCCATCGCGGCGAGCGCGGCATCGCGTGCGGCGAGCGGATCGACGATCGCATCCTCGTCGGGCGCGACCGTGAAGTCCCACGCGACGAGCAGGTCGCTCCTCGGCACGCCGGCCGCCTCGAGCGCGTCGATCGCCTCGCGGATGCGCGGCCTCGCGCGATCGAGCCGGGCATGGCCGGAGTCCTTGTTGTCGAGGACCGCCTGGAAGCCGGCCGTTCGCGCGAGCTTCGTGTCGTCGCGCGCAGTCAGCTGCGTACGAATGCCGACGGCGTAGCGGTGACCGCCCGCGAACCGCTGCGCCGGGCGCAGGTAGACGGCCTGATGATCGAAGTCGTCATACTCGTTCGCGTCGACCTCTGCGAAGTGCGCGATGCGTGCACCCGTCATCATGTCGATGATGACCGTGGCCGACGCATCGGTGACGCTATCTGCGATCTGATCCGGACCGACCAGATGGGCAGGATTCACGCCCTTCGGCGCGGCCCACAGGAGCGTCGTCGTGGCCGGCCATCCTCGCCGCTTGTTCAGCCGCGTCGGGTCGAACGGCACCTTGGTGACGGCGTTGTCGGGGAACGCACCGACCGGTACGTCGAGTCGAACACCATCTCCGTCGACCTGTTCGTACAGGGAGGATGGATACGGCAGGATGTTGTCGGTCGTGCCGAGCGGATTCGCCTCGGGACGAACGCTGATCGGGTCGTCGCCGCACGCGGCGAGTACGACGGCCACCCCGAGCATGACGCAGGCGCGCATTGCGAAAGTCTATCGCGGAATCCTGGGGCGCTCGCTTGCCGTTATCAGGCCCACAGTCCACGCTCCAAGAATGGCGACGGTTCAAATCACGGCCGAGAACTTCAAGGAAACCATCGAGAAGGGCGGGATCGTTCTGCTCGATTTCTGGGCGGAGTGGTGTGGTCCCTGCCGTGCGTTCGCGCCGGTGTTCGAGAAGGCCTCCGACGCTCACACCGACATCGTGTTCGGCAAGATCGACACCGAGGCCGAGCAGGAGCTCGCCGGCGCCGCGGGTATCTCGGCGATCCCGACGCTGATGCTGTTCCGCGATGGCGTCCTCTTGTTCCGCGAGAGCGGCGCGCTGCCGCCGGCCGCGCTCGAGGAGCTCGTGACCCAGGCGAAGGGGCTCGACATGGAGAAGGTGAAGCAGGAGATCGCCGAGCATCAGGCCCACGGTCACCAGCACGGGCCCGACTGTGACCACGACCATGACCACGAGCACGGCCACGAGCACGGTCACGTGCACGGCCCCGACTGCGATCACGACCACTAAGAGGCGTTTCGCGCGCCGCTAATGATACCGTCGCTCGGTGCGACGGTTCGCGCTCGTTGCGAGCGTTCTAGGTCTGGCGTCGGTCGCGCACGCAGACGACCCACGCGATGTCTTCGGCCTCCCGCCGAAGAAGCAGACCAAGCCCGAGAGCGAAGACGTCCGCGACGTCTTTGGCTTCGGCAAGAAGCAGGGCCAGGAGAAGGTCGACTGCTCGGACGGCACCGGGTTCCCGTGCGCGGGATCGACCGATCCACTCGACGAGCACGCCTCGCCCTACTCGCTCGTCGCGTGGCTCTCGGGGCCGTATCTCCTCTCGCTGCCGGTCGCCGACGCGACGCACGATCAGGTCGCGAACTACGCGCTCGGTGCGACCCGCGACGAGGCGGGCGTGGTCATCGGCGGCGCGAACGGGCTCGAGAATCGATGGACGATCGAGGGCGCGCCGGCCGACAACGTGCGCACCGGCGCCGTCGGCACGAGGGTCCCACTCGCGTTCCTCAAGGGCATGCGCGTCACCGTCGGCGGGTTCACCGCGCGCGATCGCGTATCGACCGGCGGCATGATCGATGCCGAGCTCGTCGACGGCACCGACGATCACCAGGTCGAGGCTCGCGCGTTCGCGACCTGGTTCGCGAACCGCCGCCAGCGCAAGATCGCGCCGGGGAGCTACTTCGTGCGGCGAGGCACCGTCGACGACGGACCGGGCGGCAGCTTCTCGGTCGTCGCGACCGGACCGATCGGCGACCTCGCCGGCGGCACGCTGAAGTATGTCGCCGGCGTCGCGCCCGAGCTCTCCGCGACGGAGTTCCGCTTCCGCTCGGCGACGATCACCGATCGCGACAACGACGGCATGCCCGACGGCCTGCCCGGCGTCGTCTCCACCGAGGGCATCGATCAGATCGACAAGACGCCGCTGACGTACTTCGCGCCGTGGCTGGCGCGGCTGCAGTGGTCGCGCGGCGCGCACTCGCTCGATCTGTCGTTCGTCGGCGAGGCGAGCAACGACGTGTTCTTCCTGTTCAACTCGACGCTGCAGGCCGCGGGCGTCACCGCGCGGAACTTCGTCGGCGACGGGATCGCGACGTGGCGCGGAACCTGGACGAACACACGCGCGCGCGCGCAGCTCGCGTGGCATCGCCAGATGCGGCACGAATTCGCGACCGATCCGGCGGCGGAGAACATCCCGCAGCTGCTCAGCGCGTACGTGCCGACGACGTTGCCCGACGATCCGCTCCTCGCCGAGCGCTGCAGCGACGACAACCCGGCGACCGATCGATTTCCGAACGTGCCGAACTGTCCCGTGCCGGTGTCGTGGTTCTTCAGCGGCGGCGCCGGCCAGCTGTCGGATGTCACCGGCGACCGCCCGTCGGTGACCGCCGACATCGCGCAGCGCATCGGCAACCACGTGCTGCGCGCCGGCGGGACCGCCGAGGACACGCGCCTCGTGACGGAGACGCACTTCACCGGCGGCGTGCAGATCCGCAGCTTGTTTCCGACGCACATGCAGGAGCGGCGGTTCGCCGATCCGGCGCAGATCTGTCATCCCGACGTCGGCGAGTCGTGCCCGACCGTCGACGAATTCGTCACGCGCCATCGCACCCGCTACGCCGCGGCCTACGTCGAGGACACGTGGCAGGCGAGCGACGACATCGCGGTCGACGGCGGCGTGCGCTGGGAGCTGATGTGGGTCGGCCCGGTGCTGCACTTCTCCAACGAGTGGGCGCCCCGGCTGGGCGCGAGCTGGGATCCGCTCGGCAAGGGACGCTCGCGCGTGTGGGTGAGCATGGGCCGCACCTACGCGATGCTGCCGGCGGGCCTCGGCTCGACGATCATCTCGCGGCCGAAGACGGTCGACCGGATCGTCTCGCAGTTCGGCGAGGGACGCTCGGTCGATCAGGGTGCGGTCATCGCGGTCGCGTCGGACGTGAAGCCGATCGCGCAGGACGAGCTGACGGCCGGCGCGCAGTTCGCCGTCGCCGAGACCGTCCTCATCACCACGTGGCTCCAGGGCGTGTGGCTGCGCCGGGGTCTCGATACGACCACGCACGGCTTCGACAACCCGGGCCGCTATGGCGGCACGCCGGCGCTGCGCGAGACCGGAATCTTCGCGACCGAGGTCGCGACCGCGCCGACCGCGAAGACCGTGCTCCGCATCGGATACATGTACGGCCAGACGATCGGGTCATGGACCGGCGCGTTCGACCCTCGGCAGGGCGCAGTTCTATATGCGGGCAGCGACTACGACGCGTCATCGGTCAACCAGCTGGGGATTCTCCCCACTGACATCGGCCATCGCGTCTACGTCGAGGCCCAGCGGACGGGCCACATCGGCGGGGTCCCCCTGACCGTGTCGACCCGCCTCACCGCGGGCAGCGGCCGGCCGCGCAGCGTGATCGGCGACAGCGACGAGGGCATCATCTTCCTGATCCCGCGTGGTACCGCGGGCCGCGGACCGGTGACGAGCCAGGCCAACGTTCGACTCGCCTCGCGGTGGCGAGGCCTCGACATCACATTGGATCTCTTCAACGTCTTCGATCGGCGCGACCCGACGAACGTCGACGAGATCTACGCCGGCGGCATCATCCGGCCGATCGATCACGGCGAGTCGACCGACCTCGTGTTCCTCAAGACCGAGTCCGGAGCGGCCGCGGTGCGTCGCCCCACCTATGGAAGTGCGACCGCATTCCAGGCTCCGTTTGCTGCTGCGCTCGGGATTCATCGTTCCTTCTGAAGCGCAGCTGCCACTAGGGGAAATTGCGAGGCGCCGCTCGATCTTGCGCGAAAGCGGTCGTGTTACGATTTTTTTGCCGTCGCACCGCGTACTCGGGGTCGCGAGTTGACGACGCACGAGGGAGTCCATGGCCGATCTGTCTCGATTCACGGAAGCCACCGCTGCAGTGAAACACTCGCCTCACGCGGTCAGCGCGTGGGAGGAAGCCGAGGGACTCGCTGCCGACCTCGACAAGCCCGACGAGATCGTCGCGCTGTACGGCGAGACACTCGCCGGCAAGGTCGAGCCGGAAGTCGCGGAGATGATCGGCGAACGCGCCGGTCGATTCTGCGACGAGTGGTTCGGTGACGAGCCAACGCTCCTCGAGAAGATCTTGTCGCGCGTGCTCCAGCTCGCGCCGTCGTCGGAGTCGGCGCTGCAGCGCCTGTCGGTGCTCTACACCGTCGCCGAACGGTGGGACGACGTGCTGTCGCTCTACGACCGCGCGATCGAGCAGAGCGCGAACGACAAGACGCGCCGCAAGCGCTGGCTTCGCGAAGCCGCCCAGCTCGCGAAGGACGTCGCCAACCAGCCCGAGAAGGCGATCGGCTACTACCAGCAGCTCCTCCCGCTCGTTCCCGACGACGCGCAGGTCAACACCGGTCTCGAACGCCTCCTCGAGCGTCACGAGCGGTGGGCCGATCTGATCACGCTGTGGGAAGGCCGCCTCGAAGGCCAGTCGAAGAAAGATCGCGAGCGCAGCCGTGCGCGCATCGCGGCGTGCTGGCTCGACAACCTCGGCGATCCGCAGAACGCACTCGCCGCGGTGAAGCCGCTGCTCCTCGAAGCCGACGACGATCGCGAGAGCACCGCGCTGCTCGAGCGCATCATCGAGGCTCCGAAGGCGACGTCGGGCGTGCGCGCCGCGTCGCTCGATCTGCTCCGCTCGCACTACGACACGACGCAGCGGCCGCGCGAGGTCATCCGGATCCTCGAGAAGATCATCGGGATCGATCCGACGAACACGCGCGAGCTGCGCGAAGAAGCCGGCCAGCGTCTCGCCGATCTCGGCGACATCCCCGCCGCGATGGATCACTACGCGGCGCTGCTCTCGATCGCGCCCGAGTCGACGGTCACCGAGGAGAAGCTGCGCAACCTCGCCGAGCAGGGCGGGCATCACGAGCGCTACGCGAACGGCGTGGCGAACGCGGCGCGCAGTACGACGATCGATCCGACGCGCAAGGTGCAGCTGCTCGCAGAGGCCGCACGCACGCGCCTCGATCGGTTGCAGGACACGCAGGGCGCGATCGGCCTCCTCGTCGAGGCGAGCGGCGTCAGCGGCGCATCCGAGCACGAGCAGCTCGTCGTGTCGCGCCGGCTCGCCGCGCTGTATGCGCAGACCGAGCAGCCGCGCGAGCGCCTCGCCGTGCTCGAACGTCAGGCTCACCTCGAGGCGAACGACGCCGCGCGCGCCGCGATCCTGTCGGAGGCCGCCAAGCTCGCCGAGTCGCTCGGCGACACTGACCGCGCGCTGTCGCTGTGGGAGCGCCGCGTCGACAGCGATCCGTCGGACGTGTCCGCGCTCGACGCGCGCATCGCGATCCTCGAGAGCCAGCAACGCTGGGACGATCTCGTCCAGTCGCTCGAAGCGCGTGCCGCGAAGGCGCCAACGCTGAACCAGAAGCGCGCCGACCTCGTTCGCGTCGCGCAGATCCATCACCAGCAGCGCGACGATCGCGACGCCGCCATCGCGACGTGGCAGCGCGTCGTCGCCGACAACCGTGACGACGAGGAAGGCATCACCGCGCTCGCCGATCTGCTCGCCGAGGCGAGCCGCTGGCGCGAGATGGCCGACCTCCTCGAAGGCGCATCGGGCCGCGCGACGCAGCGCACGGTCGGCCGGCTCGTCCGCCTCGGCGACGCGCTCCGCCAGCACCTCGCCGAGCCCACTCGCGCGCTCGCCGCGTATCGCAACGCGATCGCGATCGATCCGTCGAGCAAGGAAGCACGCGCGGGTCTCACCGCGCTGCTCGACGAGAAGACGACGCGCGCGGCCGCGGCCGATGCGCTCGCGCAGGCGATGCGGACGACGAACGACGTCACCGGCGTCCTCGATCTGTTGCCCGCGCGTCTCGCCGAGGCCCAGGACGACAAGACGAAGCTCGCGCTGCTCCGCGAGGCCGCCCAGCTGCGTCTCGAGCACAAGCGCGATGCCGCCGGCGCGCTCGCCGACCTCGCGCGTGCCTTCCCGCTCTCGCCGCGCGATCAGCTGATCGAGAACCAGCTGCAGTCGCTCGCGAAGTCGACCGGCGATTTCACGACGCTCGGCATCGCGTACCTCGAAGCGATCCAGGCGCTCGGCGACGACGCGCGCGAGGCCGCTCGCCTGCGCCTCGCCTACGCCGACCTCGCGCTCGATCGCCTCGACGAGCAGAGCCAGGCCGCGACCGCGTACCAGCAGGTCGCCCAGGTCGAGCCCGGCAACCGCCGCGCCGTGCAGGCGTTCGCGGTCCTCGGCAGCAAGCTCGGCATGTGGGCCGACGCGACCGACGTCGTCGTTCACTACGCGCTCGTCCGCGAGGCGTTCGACGACGAGCTGCTCTCGATCCTCGAGACCGCCGCGAAGGACAAGGGTGCCCATGGCGAGCTCGCCGAGGCACTGAGCGCCGCGCTCGCGAAGCACAAGGTGCCAAGCGCAGCCGCCGCGCTGTTCCACCACCGCCTCGCGATGGTCCATCGCGATCACCGCAGCGATCGCAAGGCCGCGATCGCATCGCTGCGCCGCGCACTCGAGCTCGGTGGCGAGCGCCAGGCGTGGCTGTCCGAGCTCGTCGCACTCGAGAAGGAAGAGGGCACGTCGCCGAACCTGCTCGACGCGCTCCGCCGCCTCGCCGATGCAGACGGCCGCGACCTCGACGCGCTCGTCGGTGCGGCCGACGTCGCGAGCAAGCTCGGCGACCGCGACCAGGCGCTGCAGTCGCTGTCGGCCGTACTCGGCCGCGCGACCGCCGCGTGGCGTGGTACCGCCGCGATCCGCTCGGCACGCTCGGTCGATGCCGTCGCGCGCTGGGCGATCGATGGCCTCGTCGATCTCTATCGCACCGGTGGCCGCGCCCGCGCCGCCGTCGACACGCTGATCGAAGCCGCGCGCCTGCCGTTCGATCAAGGCACGCGCCGCGACATGCGCCTGCGCGCCGCCCAGCTCGCGACGACCGAGCTCGGCGACAACGCCGCGGCGATCGACATGTATCGCAGCGTGCTCGCGTCGCAGCCGAACGACCTCGAGGTGATCGAGCGCCTCGCCCACCTGCTGCAGCTCGAGGACCGCGTCCCCGAGCTCCTCACGCTGCGCCAGATCCAGCTCGGCCTCGAGACCTCGTCGGATGGCGGCGAGCGCAAGCTCGAGCTGCGCCTCGAGCTCGCCAGGCTCGTCGGCCTCGTCGAGGAGCGAGGCGGCCGCCTCGATGCGCTGCGCGCGAACCTCGAGGATCGTCCCGGCCACGAGGCGTCGATCGATGCGCTCGCGACGCTGCTGTCGAGCAAGGGGCAGCACCGCCAGCTCGCCGACCTCCTCGAGAATCAGGCCCAGCGCCTCGAGTCCTCGGGTGACCCGACGCGCGCGTCGAAGCTGTGGGCGCGCTACGCCGGCGTCGCCGAGAACGACACGAAGGAGATCGAGCGCGCGATCGCCGGTCACCGCCGCGTCGTCGCGCTGCAGCCGACGTCCGAATCGCTGCGCGCGCTCGCGCGCTTGAACCTCGAGCGAGGTCAGTCCGCGCAGGCGGTGCCGTGGCTCGAGAGCTTGCTCGGCACCGTGCCGTCGTCGGAGCGGCTCCACGTCGTGCACCAGCTCGCGAAGGCGCACCTGTCGGCGAACCAGTCCGACCGCGCGATCGCTGCGATCGAGACGAACCTCGACGACAAGACGCAGGCGACCGAGCTGCGCATCATGCTCGCCGACCTGTATCGCAAGGCCGACCTGTGGGAGCCGCTCGCGCGCCATCTGACGCGCAGCCTGCCGCTCCTCCAGGGCGAGCCGCTCGCCCGCGAGTTCGCACGCGAGGCGGTGAGCCTCTACCTGACGAAGCTCGGCTCGCCGGCGCAGGCGATCCCCGCACTCGAGACCGCGCTGTCGCTCGATCCGACCGACAAGGATCTGCGCACCGCGCTCGCGATCGGCCAGCGCACCGCCGGCAAGCTCACCGAGGCGCGCACGCTCCTCGGCGAGCTGATCAATGACTTCGGTCGCCGTCGCTCGCCCGAGCGCGCCGCGCTCCACGTCGAGCTCGCGCGCGTCGCCCAGGCCGAGGGCAAGACCGAGGAGGCGATGACCGAGATGGAGGCCGCGTCGAAGATGGACGTGTCGAACACGACCATCCAGCGCGAGCTCGCCGAGATGGCGCGCGCGGCCGGCCAGCTCGATCGCGCCGAGCGCACGTACCGCGCGCTGCTCCTCGTCGTCCGGCGCACGCCGCCCGGCGACGACGAGAACGCGGTCGGCGCGAGCGAGGTGCTGTTCGAGCTGCACAAGCTCGCGGCTCAGCGCGGCGAGGACGACCAGGCGAAGGAGCTGCTCGAGTCCGCGATGGAGTCGGCGATCCAGTCCGACGCGAACGTGCGCCGGCTGCGCCGCAGCCTGCTCGCGCACGGTGAGGGCCAGCGCCTCATCGAGGTGCTCGAGAAGCGCCTCGCGACGAACCCCGAGGCGCAGAGCCAGGCGCGCCTCCTCGGCGACATGGCCGAGGCGCTCGACCAGCACCTCGGTCGCCCGGCCGACGCGCTCGACGCGCTGATCAAGGCGATCAACGCGGTGCCCGCGCGGACCGATCTGCACGACAAGGCGCGCGAGCTCGCCAAGCGCAACGGCGCGACGAAGAAGTTCGTCGATGCCGTCGAGCAGGTCGTCGACCGGCTGCGCCGCAAGGACGATCCGCCGCTGATCGCGAACCTCCTCATGCGCGCCGGTGAAGCGCTCGAGAACGACGCCGGCGATCTCAAGGGTGCGGCGAACCTCTATCGTCGCGTCGAGATCCTCGGCGAGAAGCTCGCGGAGGCGTTCTACGCCCAGGCGCGCGTCGCCGCCGCACTCGGCGATACGGCCGAGCAGGCGCGCACGCTCGACAAGATGTTCGAGCTCGCGGGCACCGACTCCGAGCCGACGCCGCAGCAGGTCGACGCGCTCTATCGCCTCGCCGAGATCTTCATCGGCAGCGACACGCGTCGCCGGCAGGGCATCGAGCTGCTCGAGCGCGCGTTCGCGGCCGAGCCTCGCTGGGGCCAGGCCGGTCGTCTGCTGAAGATGGCGGCCGCGGCCAGCGACACCGACGAGAAGGTGCTCGGCATGTACGAGCGCGTCGCCCGCAACGGCGGCGATCAGGAGCTGCTGCTCGACTTCCTCGAGCGCCGCGCGGCCCAGGCGGGCGCGACGCCGCAGCAGATCCGCGAGGCGGTCGATCTCGCCGTCGAGCTCGGTCAGGACGAGCGCGCCGAGGCGCTGCTCGTTCGCGCCGTCGCGGCCGCGCGCGAGACCGTCGATGGTCTCGCCGGTGCGCCGTGGGCGGTGCTCGCACTCGCCGAGCGCCGACTCGCCGCGAACGACCTCGCCCAGGCGCGCGACCTCACGTACGAGATCGCGCCGATGGTCGACGGCGAACAGGCCGCGCACGTCGACGGCCTCGCGATGCGCATCGCGACCCGCGCCCTCGCCCACCGCAAGATCGACATTGCCGCCGAGGTCTACGAGTTCCTGCGCGAGCGGAGCCCGGCGGACCGCGCGGTGTGGCAGCCGCTGCTCACGATCTATCGCGAGCTCGGCGATGGCGATCGCCTCGGTAGCGTCGTGTCGTCGACGCTGCCGAACCTCATGACGCCGGCGGAGCGCAACGCACTGCGCATCGAGCACGCGAAGTTCCTGATCGAGAACCTCAAGCGTCACCACGACGCGCTCGACGTCATGCGCGATGCGCTGCAGGACGACCCCGACAACCTCGAGGCCGCCCAGCTCTACGAGGGCACGCTCCGCGACCTCGGCGACGACGATGGCATCGCCGAGTTCCTGTGGTCGCGCTTCGAGGACGCGCAGCGCCGCGGTCATCGCGACTCGACGATCGACGTCGCGATCCGCCTCGGCGATCTGCTCGAGAAGCAGGGCTCGACCGACGCGATTCGCGTCTACCGCGCCGCGCTGTCGGTCGCGCCGGATGATCGCGAGATCCTCCGCCGCGTCGTCGCGCAGCTCGGCCCGCAGGACAATCCGCGCGAGGGCGCGCTCCTGATGGAGCGCCTGCTCGCGGTCGAGACGCCGGAGCGAGCCCCCGAGCTCGCCGGCAAGCTCGCGTCGATGTGGGAAGCGGCCGGCGACTTCAAGGGCGTGCAGCGCACGCTCGAGCTCGCGCACCGCTCGGCGCCCGACGACAAGGCGATCCAGGATCGCCTCGAGAAGTGGTACCGCGACAACGAGCTGTGGAGCGAGCTCGCCGAGCTGATGACCAAGGACGCCGAGCGCATGGCCGATGGCCCCGCGGTCGATCGTCTGCGCGAAGCAGCCAGCGTCTACTCCGGCTTCCTCGGTCAGCCACTCAAGGCCGCCGAGGTCCTGCGCAAGGCGCGCCAGCGTGCCCCGCAGAACGCCGAGCTCGTCACCGACCACGCCGCCGCGCTCGCCGCGGCAGGTGAGCTCGATGCCGCGCAGCGCGCGATCGGCGAGGCACTCGCGAGCGTCGACGGCGCGAGCCGCACGTCGCTGCTGCTGCTCCGCGCGAGCTTCCGCCAGCAGCTCGGCGACGACGCGTCGGCCGTGCAGGATCTGACCGAGGCGTACGAGCTCGACAAGGAGCGCACCGCCGAGAGCCTGGTCAACGGCCTCGAGCGACTGCGCCAGCGTGCCGAGCGCGACAGCGATCTGCCGACCGAGCGCAGCGCGACGCTCAAGCTCGCCCAGCTGCTCACGCAGCACGGTGATTTCGAACGCGGGCGCGGCTTCCTCGTCGGCTGGATCGAGCGCGATCCGTCGGATGCCGAGCCGCTGTACATGCTCTGCGATCTCGACGAGTCGATCGAGCACTGGGACGGTGTCGCCGCCGCGGCGACGCGCCTGGCCTACGTGACGACCGCCGAGGCGCAGGTCACCGCCGCACTCCGCGCCGGTGATGCCGCGACGAAGGCGGGCCGTCCCGCCGACGCCGTGCCCGTCCTCGAGCTCGTGTTCCAGCAGCAGCCGTCCGTCGAGGTCGTGCGAGACAAGCTGCGCGAGATCTACGAGGCGGCGGGCGAGTACCGCCTGCTCGCGGGCATCCTCACCGCCGACGCCGACAACGGCACCGACCCGGAGCAGCGCTACGCGAACTACAAGCGCGCCGCGGAGCTCCTGCTCTACAACCTCGAGGATGCGGTCGCCGCGCAAGGCCCGGCGCAGCGTGCCCTCGAGCTGCAGCCCGAGGACAACGCCGCGCTGATGCTCAACGTCGACGTGCTGATCACCAGCGGTCAGCTCGAGGACGCGGGGCGCACACTCGAGACCGCGATCGCGGCGCAGAAGAAGCGCACGCCGGAGCTCGCAGTGCTGCAGCAGCGCATGGGCCGCGTCTGCCTGTCGCTCGGTGACAAGGACGGCCAGCTCAACTGGCTCAAGAAGGCGTTCGATGTCGATCGCAAGAACGCGGAGGTCGCAGCCGAGCTCGCTCAGCTCGCGACCGAGATGGGCGACTACGAGCTCGCGCTCAAGCCGCTCCGCGCGATCACGCTGATGGACAACCCGGCGCCGGTCACGCGGCCGATGGCACTCCTGTGGGAGGCGAAGATCGAGCACGCGCGCGGCAATCGCGCGAAGGCCGAGCTGTGGGCGAAGAAGGCGCTGCGCGAGGATCCGAGCTTCCAGGACGCGCAGCAGTTCCTCGACGAGCTCGGCGGCTGATCGCTCTTAGAGCGTGGGTCGGGATCCAGAGAAGTCATCCGAGCGGCCGCGCCGCTCCGAAGAGAGCCGGCGCGCCCGGGTCTACCTCGCGGGGCTCGCGTGGCTCGAGGGCTACGCCGACGGCGACGCGTGGCGTCTGCTCGACACCGACGAGGTCGTCGCGCTCGATGGCACGCGGATCTCGAAGGCGCGTCGAGCCGCGCGCACGGTGCTGCGCGAGCATCCGGTCACGCTGCGCGAGCTCGTCGGCGACGTCGAGCGGTGGTGGCAGATCATCGACGCGAAGCTCGCGTGGCTCAGCGCGCGAGAGAGCGGCAAGCCGGCCACGTTCGATCCGGCGGCGCTGTTGCCCCCGCGCGTGCAGCGCACGTTCGCGCAGCTGCACCGAGGGCGTCTTGGCGAAGCGGCAGTCCGCGTCGCGACGGCGTGGCTCGCGGAGCCCGAGCGCGTCGAAGCGACGCTCGCCTGGCTCGCCGCCCACGAGAGCGCACTCGCGCCTCTCGCCGAGCTCGGTCACGTGCAGGAGATCGGGTTCGAGCGACTCGCGACGACGCTCGCGCGTCTCGCGCTCGCCGGCGATTCCGGCAAGGCGAAGGCCGTGCGCGAGGCCGGCGTCTCGGCGCTGATCGCGCTCGTCGCGCTCGACGTGCCGGACTGCGATATCGCACTCGACGTCACGCGCAACCTCGAGAGCCGGCTGCTCGGACAGAAGCCGAAGGCGAAGCCGGTCGCGCCGCGAAGCGGACCGAAGGTCGTGCGCTGGATCCTCTCGGTCGCGAGCCGCGAGACGGCAACGCGGCAGCGCGTGCTCGCGCTCGTCGCACCTTCCCAGATCGCGGAGGCGCTCGAGCACTGGCGTACGTGGGAGGTCGAGCACGCAGCGGTGTTCGAGCGCGCGACCGATCTCATCGGCCATGTCTTCGACGCGCGCGACCGCGCACCGCATGTCCAGCGGCTCATCACCAAGCTCATCGCTGCACGGGATAACGCTCCGCCGATCGTCGAGCTGACCGCGCTGTTGCGGGAGATCGACCTGCTCGCGACCGACGGGTACGTCCGGTTTCACGCGGCGATCGTGCGGCTCGTGACGGCGCTCCCCGAGGCGGTGCCTGCAGCTGGGCGCGCGCACATGCTGGTGCACCTCGCGCGGATGGCCGCGAGCGTCGAGCGCGAGCATCGCATCGAGTGGTTCTGGGACGAGCTCGCCGCGGCGCTCGAGCGCGGCGCCCCGCCGGGTCTGCTCGGTCCGTGGCAATCCGTCCTCGACGGTACGAAGCGGACGTGGGTCGACCACAGCGTCATCGAAGCAGCCCGGCGCAGACCCGACCTCCAGCGCGTGATTCGTACGCTCGGCGAGCGCGCCAGACGTGGACCGGCGTCCGCTAGCGAGCTTCAGAGCCTCGCGATGTGGCTCGCCGCCGGACTCCCCGAAGCTGCCGCGCACGATCTCCTCGAGCGTCTGCGCGACAGCGGCTGCGACTTCTGGCTCGATATCGCGCGCGCCGTCGTCTCGCTCTCCGACGGAACGGCAGCGGACGTCGCCGTGGTCGCAGTGGCGATGCGCGACGTCGTCGAGGGGCTCGAGTGGAAGGCCCAGCGCAACCTCGCCGCCTACGTCGAGTACGAGGCGAAGCGAGGCGCGGGCTGGCTCGTGCGCAACGCGCTCGTCGCGAAGCAGCGTGCCCGCCTCTCCGAGGTCGCGAACCTCGTGACGGTGCTGCCTGCGGCGCGCCGACCGCGCTGGCTCGTGCCCGAGTCGAGCAAGTGGATCGCTCGCTATCCGTCCGCACTGTCGACCGCGCTGCGCCGCCTCGCGATGGTCGATCCCGATGCCGAGCAGACCGCGGCGAAGCGGCTCGGCGACGACCTCCCCGACCCGGCGGCCCTCCGGCGCGAGATCGCAGCGCTCCGCGCGCGAGGCGCGACCGGGTCGGCGGCGAAGCGGCTCGCGAACCTCGAGAAGCGGCTCGCCGCGCCGAAGCTCCCGTCGGCGGCACGCCTCGCGAACCTCGCCGAGCGGATCGAGACGACCGCGCGCGACCTCGGGCTGGCACGCCTCGCCGACGAGGCGACGCGGATCGGCGCCGAGGGCTTCAACCGCGCGTTCGGGCTCGCCGCCTGGCCCGACTGGGCGGAGCCCGCGGACCGCGCGCAGGCGGCCACGCTGCGCGAGATCCTGTTCGCGTTGCTCCGGCTCGACGGTGATCGCGAGGTCATCGGCCGCCTGCTCCGCCTGCGCGGTGGGCCACCGCCGTGGGATCTACGCGACGAGCCCGCGAATCGCCGGTTCCTCGACAAGATGCGCGCAGCGAACGTCGCGCCGGAACCCTGGCTCGACACGACGCCACGCGTGGTGCGCACGCCGACAGGTGACATCTCCCTCGCGCTCGCGGGCGATCCGCTCGACGTGTTCGCGATGGGGTGGCACTTCGGCACGTGTCTGTCGCCGAACGGCGGCAACTTCTTCTCGGTCGTCGCGAATGCTGCCGATATCAACAAGCGCGTGCTCTACGCGCGCCGCGATGGCCGCGTGATCGGGCGCTGCCTGTTCGCGCTGACCGATGCGTTCGCGATCCTCACGTTCCACCCGTACTGTCACGAGACGATCGATTTCTCGTCGCTCGTGAGCGAGTACGCCGTCGACCTGGCGAGCCGGATGAACACGATCGCGGTCGCACGCGGCTCGGTCAGCACGCTCGTCGCCCGCGACTGGTACGACGACGGCTCGCGCGACCTCGTCGGTCGATTCGGTGGCCTCGAGGAGAGCTTCGACATCTCGCGGGTCCCGCCGGATCAGCTCGTCGCGAAACTTCGCGAGGCATTCGGCCGCGACCTCGACGACGTGACGCTGCCGATCATACTCGGCCACCCGAGTCTGCGCCGCCAGCCGCGATTCCTCGCGCCGCTCGTGCCGTTCGTGCTCGCGAGCCAGGTCTCGCAGATTCGCATCGAGGCGGCGCAGCTCGCGATCCACGACAACGACCTCGCGCTCGCTGATCGATTGCTCGGCGACCATGGACACGCGATCGCGTTCGACGACCATGGCTCGCGGTACGGCGAGGTCCTCGCGCGACTGCGTCCGTCGGAGACACTCGCGACGCTACGCCGCACCCGGTCGCGCGAGGTGCGGAGATGGAGCGAAGACCGAGCAGAGCGCATCGCGCTCGCGGGCGTCGCGCTCGAGGCACTTGCTCGACCTCGCCAGGCGGCGGCGATGTATCGCCTCGCGGCGAAGACCGAAACCTGGATCGCCGAGACGATGCGAGAACGACTCGCAGCGCTCGGCGAACCGGTGGAGGGAGATGTCGCTGACTAGCGGCGCAGGCCGACGATGTCGAACGTGCCGCGCCCGCGCATCTGCGAGCCGCGCACGAACATGCCGGTCGCGCCGTACGTGTCGATCGTGATCGACGGGTTGCGACGCGACAGGACCTGACGGACCGAGACCGCCTGCGTGCGGCCGTCCGCGAAGCGCAGCACGACGCTATCGATGAACGTGCGACCGTTCATGTCGCCGTCGAGCCGAACGCGCTGAAAGCCGGCGCCGAAGCGGCTATCGAGCGATACGAACGCGCCGCGATCGTGGGCCGACAGCGACATGTTCGAGGCGAGCGTGACGGGGCGCATCCGGCGCCACCGCATGTCGTTGCGGTAGCTGTCGTCGCGGTAACCGTCGTCGCGGTGACCGTCGTAGTACGAGAAGGACTCGCGATGATCGCGGATCGCGGGTTGCGCGACCGCCATCGTCGACGAGCCGAGGACCAGCGTGGTGATGATGGCTTTGAGTGACTTCATGCCCGACAGACGTCGTTCACACGCCGACATTCACGGCCGGCGTGTGAACGAGTGTGAAGGCAGTGGGGGGATTTCTCAGCCATTCACGTGGGTTCGCTCAGACCGCCACGACATCGAGCGACGCGCGGCGACCGCTGGAGCCGACGAGCGTGATGCTCTTGATGTTGCGGCTGTTGCCCTTGAGGTCGATCGAGAACGTCTCGCTGCCGGTGAGCAGCTTGTTGCAGTCGATGAGCTGCGTGCCGCCGTTGGCGAACGTGATCATGACCTTGTCGAGCTTCGTGCGTCCCGCCTTCGAGCGCAGCTCGAGCTTGGTGAACGCGCGCTGCGAGGCTGCGACGCGGATGAGCTCACGTCCGTTGATCTTCTGCGAGCTCGCAAGCGTCACCGGATACATCGGCCGCGGCGCGGGGCGGTGCCAGTTGCCCTGCGCGACGACGACCGGGGCAGGCGCGCGATGATCGCGAACAGCGGGGGCAGCGAGCGCGACCGACGAGGTACCGAGAACGAGCGTGGTGATGAGAGCTTTGATCTTCATGACGGGGTCTCCTGAAACGAGCACCAACCAGTGCTCGATTCGGCCTTAGTGCAGCGCGCGGGCCAGCAGCTAACTGCGCGACCTCTCTCGTGTAGCCCGCTCAGGGTCTGCACTTCTCGCAGTCGGTCCGCGGAAGGGACCTGCGGCTTCTGCAGTACCCTCCGCAACATGGCAGAAGCAGTCCGTTATCAGGCGACCGGCATGGTGGGCGTGATCACGCTCGACCGGCCAGACAACCGCAACAGCATGACGCCCGAGCTGCTCGACGCGTTCTCGGCCGCCAGCGCCGCGGCACGCGCCGATACGAGCATTCGCAGCCTCGTCATCACCGGCACGGGCTCGTGCTTCTCCTCCGGTGCGGACTTCAAGAGCGTCATCCAGCGCGACACCGGCGCGTCGCCGAGCGAACGCTCGTACGCGATGTACGCGCCGTTTCTGTCGCTGCTCGATCTCGAGGTGCCGATCGTCGGCGCGCTCAACGGTCACGCGGTCGGCGGCGGCTTCGGCCTCGCGCTCGTCTGCGACCTGCGTGTCGGTGCGCTCGATGCGAAGTACGGCGCGAACTTCACGAAGCTCGGCCTCGCGCCGGGCATGGCGATCAGCTACATGCTGCCGCGCATCGTCGGCCTGCCACGCGCGAACGAGCTGCTCTTGACCGGCCGGCTCGTCGACGGCCGCGAGGCCGAGGCGCTGGGCATCCTGAACCGCGCGGTGCCGGCCGCCGAGGTGCTCCCCGTCGCGATGGAGCTCGCGCAGACGATCGCGGCGAACGCGCCGATCGCGGTGCGCGCGACGAAGGCGGCGATCCGGCGAGGTCTCGCGCTCGCCGTCCGCGAGGCCGCGCGCGAGGAGGCGGTCGCGCAGGCGGAGACGCTCGCGACCGAGGACAGCAAGGAAGGCATCGCCGCGCTCCTCGAGAAGCGCACGCCGAAGTTCATCGGTCGCTAGCGCGCCTTCTTGCGACCCTTCACGGCGAGGCCTCTCTGCGGATCGTCGACATCCTCGTCGCGCGGGATGAGGCCGACGCCTAGCACGCCGGTCGCCGCGATCGCGAGCTTCTCTGCCCGCTCCGGGCTGACGTCGCCGAGCTGACCCTCGATGATGAGGTGCGCGAGCCCGTTGACGAGCGCGGTCGCGGCGAGCATCACGTCGTCGGCCGGCAGCTTCGAGATCTCGCCGCGCTCGATCGCCGCGGCGACGCCGGCGCGCTGCTCGACGTGGTCATGGTGCTTCGACGCCTCGCCCGTCCCGTACACGCCGGGGAGGGACATCGCGCGATAGTGCTCCGGGTTCGCAGCCGCGAACGTGACGATCGAGATTCCGATCGCGCGGAACTGCTCGAGCGGATCGTTCGGCGCGACCTTCTTCATCCGCTCCGCGATCTCCGCGCCGAGCCGGTCCTGGCACTCGGCGGCGACCGCGGCGAGGAGCGCGTCCTTGTCGGCGAAATGGCGATAGACGGCTGGCGCCGACACTCCCGCGCGGCGCGCGACGCCACGCAGCGAGAAGCCCTCCGGACCCTCGCGCGAGATTTCCTTCAGCGCGGCGGCGATCAGAGCGGGCTTGAGGTTCCCGTGGTGATACGTAGCTTTACTCGGCAATGTTTACATTGTTCACTTTCTCGCTTGCCCGTCAACCCGGGATGTTTACACTGTTCACATGGTCGCAGCCAGCAAACCCGCTCCGCTCTCGTCGTCCAACTCCGCCGCTGACCTGCTCGAGCTCGTCTGGTCGCAGGACCTCACCCGCGATCATCGGTTCGAGCCGCTCGAGGTCGAGGGCACGCTGCCGCCGTCGCTGCGCGGCACGCTGTACCGCAACGGCCCCGGTCAGTTTGGCCAGTTCGGCGTGCGCTACTCGCACCCGTTCGAGGCCGACGGCGCGACGACCGCGATCCGCATCGGCGACGGCAAGGCGACCGGCGCGAGCCACGTCCACACGACGGCCGGTCTCGTCGACGAACGCGCCGCCGGCAAGTTGCTCTACGGCCTCTCGGTGCCGTGGCACAAGCGCATCGCCAACATGGTGCGCGGTCGCGACAAGAACACGGCGAACACCAACATCGTGGCGTGGCAGGGCCGGATGTTCGCGCTGATGGAGGCCGGCAAGCCGACCGAGATCTCACCTGACGATCTGTCGACGATCGGCGAGACCGACCTCGGCGTCATCCAGGGCATGTTCTCGGCGCACCCGCACCGCGTCGCCTCGCGCAAGGCGATCTACAACTTCGGCCTCCAGTACGGGCGCAAGACGAAGCTCCACCTCTACGAGCTCCCCGACGTCGGCGCCGCCCGCCACCTCGGCGCCGTCGAGCTCGCCGCGGCCGTGATGCTGCACGACTTCATCGCGACCGACACGCACCTCATCTTCTTCGTCTCGCCGGTGCGCGTGAACGTGCCGCGCGCGATGCTGGCGCTCGGCAAGTTCGACCAGCTGTTCCGCTGGCAGCCGCAGCACGGCACCGAGGTGATCTGCGTGTCGATCGACAACCCGAGCGAGGTCGTCCGATTCACGACCGACTCGTTCTACCAGTGGCACTTCGCGAACGCGTTCTCGCGAGGCAAGCAGCTCGTCGTCGACTACGTCCGCTACTCGACGTTCGACTCGTTCTACGACATCGGCAACCGCGCGCACGGCGACTCGCTCGGCGTCGAGGGCAAGTACCACCGCGCGACGATCGATCTCGCGGCCAGGACGCTTCGCTCCGAGCAGCTCTCCGATCGCGCGGCCGAGTTCCCGACGGTGCGGCCCGGCGACGAGGGCCGCGAGCACGCGATCGCGTACGCCGTGTTCGATCGCATGGGCGCGATCGGCTCGATCGATGCCAAGGGCAACGTCGTCGCCCACGACGTCCCCGCCGATCAGCTCGTCAGTGAACCTCTCTACGTCGACGGCCACCTCCTCGCGCTCTGTCACATGCGCGACCGCGCATTCGTTGCGGTCTACGACGCCGCGCGAATCGCCGCCGGTCCCATCGCGAAGATCTGGCTCGATCATCACGTGCCGGTCACGTTCCACGGCACGTTTGTCGGCGCTCGCTGACGATCTGCGAACGCTGCCTATGCGCGTCCGCTCGGTATCTCCAACCTCACCCGCGGGCTGATTGCGACGAGGATCTCGGGCTGCATGCTTTCTGTATATGCAGCCGTTTAGCCGAGAAACTATCGTCGATCGTCGTCAACCATCCATCCGCTGGACCGCCGTGATCGCCGGAGCGCTCGTCGCCGGCGGCATCTGGCTCCTGTTCCAGCTCCTGTTCACCGGCGGCGCACTTGCCGCGATCGATCCCGAAAAGGTCGATCGCGCGCACGCGTTCGGCATCGGCACGTCGGCGGGCACGATCCTCGCGCCGCTGATCGCGATGTTCGTCGGCGGCGCCGTCGCCGGTCGCCTCGCCGGCCACTACGAGCGCAGGGTCGCCGGCTTCCACGGCGTGCTCGTGTGGGCGATCGCGTCGGTCGTCGGCGTCGCGCTGCTCGCGAACGTGGCGAGCAACATCGCGAGCAGCCACATGGTCGCCGCGCACGACGAGTCCTTCGCCCCGCCGCCGCCGGGCGCCGGCCAGATGGTCGACCAGAGCCTCGCGTCCGTGAACGCGAAGCTCAAGGCCGATCGCGCGCCGACGATCTCCAAGGGCCAGTTCCTCGATGCCTCGCGCGTGTCGCTCTCGACGTCGCCGACCGGCGCGCCGACATACGACCGCGAGGCCTTCATCCGCCGCCTCGAGCAGAAGACGAAGATGTCGCGGCCCGAGGCCGAGGCTGCACTCGCGGCGCTCGGCAATAACGCGCCCAACGTGCTGCTCGCCGCGAGCCAGGTCGCGGCTCACCGCGAAGCGTCACTGCGTGCAGCCGAGGATGCGGGCGGAACGATGCTCGCGGCGGGCGTCGGTCTCTTGCTCTGCCTCGCCTCGGCGCTCGCCGGCTCGCTGCTGTTCACCCGCCGCCGTGCACGCGGCGATGGTGGCGGCGTCGTCACCGAGCCTGCGCCGGCCCATACGACCGCGCCATTCCCCTCGGTCGCGACTCCCGAGGTCCACGGCAACGAGCTGTGAGGCAACCCGCTGCGCTGATTACAGCGTGTAGGGCGCGACCGAAAGTCCCTCGCCGACGACGGGGATCCGCTTCACCTCGGTCGGTTGCTCGCCGTCGACGACGAGCGTGACGACGAGCTCGTCGCGCTCGAGCGTCGCGCGGTAGTAGCGCGCGAGATCGCCGCACAGAAACTCGGTGCGGAGCGGGTGCGCCGCGCGGAGCGCGCAGGTCGCCGGCGAGCCCAGCTCGAACTCGGTCGAGGCATCGAGCTGGCCGAGCGTCTCCGCCTTGCCGTCGACGACGAGCGAGACCGTGACGAGGCCGCCGTCGGCCTGCTCGGCGCGCCATTGGATCCGGATCGCGCGGCCGCTCGAAGGATCGAGCTCCTGTGGCGTCGGTGGAGGAGGAGTCGCGCCGCACGCGGCGACGAGCACGAGGATCAGGAGCCGCATTTTTCGAGGTCCGTGTCTGCGGGGCCGTGTGCAGCGAATTCGATCGCGCCCCACGGCGAATCGATCGTCAGCGCGAATTCGTTCGGGCGCTCGCCCTTGTCTAGCATCACCTCGCGATCGCCGGTGATGAAGCCGACCGGCTCGCCCTCGACAAACAGGCACGTGTGATCGGCGACGGTGATGTTCGGGGTGACGGCGAGGGGCGCGAGCTCGGGCGACTTGCGCTGATGCGTGCGGCCCGGCGGATCGTGGCGCGACACGAAGCCATGGACGCGCACGTCGCTGTCCTCGTAGGTGACCTCGACCCACGCGTCGTCGATCTCCTTGACCGTGTCGAGGAAGAAGCCCTCGTTCATCACGGCGAGCTGCTTGCCCATCCAGCGCGGCTCGGTGCGGATGATCGAGCCCGGCGTGACCATCAGCTGCTTGCGACCGCTGTAGACGCGACCGGTGCGACGGCCGGCCTTGCCGCGCTCGACGAGGACCTCGTCGGGAACCCAACCCTCGACCTCGACGGCGCCGACGTAGCGGATCTGCGTGCGGCCGTCCTTCTTCGCGAGCCGGCGAACGCCCGTGCCGGTGTGAAGCACGACCTCGATCGGATCGGGGCCGCCACCGAAGTCGCCGTCGATGCGCTGGTCGCGCGCGAGCACCGCGAGCAGACGCGCACGCGACGTCCACAGCGCGAACCTCGCGTGGTCGAGGCGAATGCCGACACGCACGTCGTTGCCCTGCTGCTCGAGGAGATCGACCTCCATCACCGGCGCACCGTCGGGGATCTGCAGGCTCGTGCCGCCGAGGATCAGCTGCGCGGGACCGGGGATGATCCACGACGCATCGGCGAGCGGTGCCGACAGCCGTGCGAGGACATCGACCGGCTCGCTCGGGGTCCGCGGGCGAGACACGAGCTTCGTCTCGGGTACGTGGCGCGTCTGGGGCGCGGCTCCACCGCATGCACACAGCGCGAGCACGAGCGTCGCTCTCACGGCTCGAGACACGACTCCCATTGCGGCTCGGCGGAGCCGTCGCCGACGTCGTGCAGGCGCAGCGTGTGCGATCCGAACATCGAGCCGACGTAGACGGTGTCCCACTCGTCGGATTTGTACCCGCTGTACGTCCTCGCGGCGATCGTGACACCGACGACCTCGCCGCCTTCGCGATCGTAGAGGCACGTACCTGCCGGTACCTCGAGGCTGTCGGTGTGCGTGACCCACGCCGTGAAGCCGTAGTGACCTCCGGATACCCAGTCGAGCTCGTCCTCCGCCAGCAGCTCGCTCGACGGAACGAATGCGTGAATGCGGATGCCGGGGCGCAGAACTTCGATCTCGCTCCAGGCACCGCGCTCGGCGATCCGGCGCGCGACGACACTGCGGACCAGCGTCGCGACCTCCGGGGCGTCGTTGCGCGGTGCATTGCGCAGCTTCGCGTCGGCGTGGAGCGAGAAGGTCGCACGCGTCGAGCTGTCGCGCGGCACGTCGCCCACCCACACCGTACCGATCGCGCCCTCGGAAACGAAGCCATCGACGCGCACGGCTTCGTCGCGCACCGCGACTGGGCGCACGCTCCGCGAACGACCGTCGGCAAATGCGACCTCGACGCCCGGATCGAGGTGAACGCCGATCGGTCGGCCTCGCTCGTCGAGAACCTCGGTCGGCGCGATGATCGCGGGAGCGAGATCACTTCGCATGATCCACACGGCGACGCGCGCAGCATCTCCCTCGTCGACGATGCGCACGTGCTGCTTGGTTTCACCGAGCACCGAGACGCTCGGCTTGGGATCGAGCGAGTCTTCGCCCGGAGCGTCGCGCACCGGCGTTCCACCGAGGACGAGCCACGCCATCCCGACGCGCTCGACCCGCGCGTGATGCTTCATGCGCGACATGACGTCCTTGTCGCCGAGCTCGCCGGGCTGAACGAGGTAGGTCGCGCGCGGACGCGCGGCGTCGGGAACCTCGTTCGTCGTCGGTGACAGCGGCGTCGCAGACCCACATGCCGCACACACCAGCATGGGGAAAGCCCTCATTCGTCGACGGTAGCGCGGAGTTCACGAGCGCGTTGCACCGCCGCCATTGTTATCCACCGTCCGCGTAACGGCCTACGCAGCTGCGCGTATTTGCCGGGTGGCAGTCATGTGATTCTCGTCGCTTACGACGCGCCGCGTCTCGCCCATCTTTTGCAATCCTTCCTGGGCGATGGAAATCGGCGTCATCACCAACCCCAACAGCCGTAAGAACCGCAACCGTCCCGAGCGGGCGGAGCGGCTTCAGCGAATCGTTGGGCGTATGGGCGAGGTTCACCAGACCACCTCGGTGGACTCGATCAAGCCTGTCCTCCGGGAGTTCCTCCGCAAGCGCGCCCGCTACTGGGTCGCCGACGGCGGTGATGGCGCGCTCCACTGGATGCTCCGCATGGGCATGGAGGTCCTGCAGGAGGACGAGTTCGCCGAGAGCTCGGTCACCCTCCCGCTGACGCTTCCGACCAAGGGCGGCACGATCGACTTCGTCGCCAACAACGTCGGCATCGAGGGCGACGCCGAGGGCATCCTCGCGACG
>JABFXX010000651.1 GCA_013368795.1 Kofleriaceae bacterium | reverse complement strand
GAGCTCGCGGCGGACGCTCGATGCGAGGGCGGCGCTGGCGAGCTCGGCGGCGAGCGCCGGCTGGCCGCGCAGGATCTCGAGCTCGGCGAGATCGAGCTCGGCGCGGAGGGCGCCCAGCTCGTCACCGCGTTCGCGGCGCGCACGGACGAGCTCCTGGAGCAGCGTCGCGGATTGCGCGCTGTCACCGCGGCGACGTGCGACGAGCGCACGCGCGGCGAGGACCTCGTCGGCGACGGCGACGGCATCGAGATCGCGCGCCGCGGAGTCCGCGGCATCGAGCGCGGTCGCGGCCTCGACGAGCCGGCCTTCGCGCGCGAGGCCGACGGCGCGACGCGCGTCGACGACAGCCGACAGCTCGCTCGCCTCGAGGCACGCGGGGACGCTCTTGCACGCGCCGTGAGCACGCGCGAGCGCCGAGCGCATCGCGGCGACGCGGCCGGCGTACTCGTCGGCACGCGCGGCGGCGAGGTGAACGCGGGCACGCGCGAGCGGATCGGCGTTGGACACGTCGCCGAGCGAACCGAGGTGGGCAGCGGCGGTGTCGGGCTTGCCGGCGAGCAGCTCGAGCTCTGCGAGCATCGCGATCGCACGGGCGCGCTCGCTCGGATCCTGCGAGCCGATGAGGCCCTGCAGCTGGCGGCGCGCACCGGTGGCGTCGCCGGACGCGAGCGTCAGCTCGGCGTGGAGCAGCGGCGAGACCGCGCCCGGCGCGGCGGTCGCGCGCTCGAATGCCTCGGTGAAGCGGCCACCGCGGACCGCGATCTCGATGCGCAGCGCGGCCAATGCACGCGCGCGATCCGGATCGAGCGGCACGCCTTCGACCGCGCCCGAATCGATGCCGACGCCACGGCGACGCGGCCGATCGCCGAGCGCGTCGAGCAGCGCCTCGAACTCGCCGGCGCCACCGGAGCGGGCCGCGAGCTCGCGATGCGCGAGCAGGACGTCGGCGGCACGATCGCGCTCGCCCGCGGCGAGCCAGTGCCACACGACCTCGCGAACGCGCGTGATCTGATCCATCGCGCCGAACGCGCCGTCGTCGCCGGCCTGCCACGCGAGGCGCGGGCCCTTCGACACGGCGGCCGTCGACGCGACGAGCTCGGCCGCGGCGGCCGACAGCTTCTTGCGCGTCTCGGGCTGCATCTGATCGAGCACGTCGACGCGCACGACCTCGTGGAGCACGACGCGGCCATCGCCGACGGCGTCGACGAGCTGGCGCGCGACGAGGCTCGTCAGCGCGGCCTCGGTATCGACATCGGGTGCGAGCGCAGAGACCGCGGCCGGCGCGACCGGCTGGCGGAGCACCGCGAGCGCTTCGATCGCGACCCGGGCGGCGGCCTCGAGCGCGGGAATCGACCACGCCTCGGCGCCGAACCGGGCGCGCGCGTACTCGCGACGTAGCGCGAGCGGCACGCCGCGGGTGCGGCCATGCGCTGCCTCGAAGCCCTCGACGGCGCCGAACGTCTCCTCGAGGCTCGACCACATCGCCTGCGCGGCATCGAGGTCGATGCCCGCGAGCTCGAGCTCGGCGATCGACGTGCCAACGGCCGCCGACAATGGATCGCGGCCGACGACAATGACGCGCCCGAGCGCGGTCGGCCCGAGCAGGAGCGGCGCGAGCAGGCTCGTCGCCTCGTCGATGCGCAGGTGCTGGATGTCATCGATCACGAGCACGCGCGCCTGCTGGTTGAGCGTCTGCGAGAGCGTCCCGGGGACGCAGCGCAGCGCGCGCTCGGCGCGGGCCCGCAGCGCGGACGCGCGGTCGCCCGGGTAGCACTCGATCACCGTGCACGGTGCGCCGAGCGTGGGGGCGAGCTCGGTCACGAGCCGCGTCTTGCCGGACCCGAGCGGGCCATGCAGCGACACGAGCGAGACCACCGCGAGGTCTTGCTTGAGCGCAGCGAGCTCGCTCTGCCGGCCGACGAACGGCACCGGACCGATGGGAGTCATGGGGTTCGTGATCTTCGAGGTTCGTCGCCGCATGGGGATGGCGGACGACTTGTCAGCAAGGTGTGAGCCACTCTGAGGGAGCGATCGGCTGCTCTGGAAGTCCGCGTCAACTCAGCGACACGCCGTTTACATTGTACGGAACCTCGCGCTGAACACATGGACTGATGCGCCCTAACCGCAGTGGGGGCGCATCTATCGGGGCAACAATCCCCGGTCCTGGGGAGGCGGGACGTCAGCAAGTGAAAGCTAGCGACCAAGCGCCAGGAGGAAGGAAAGGGAGCGGTCCCAGTCGGCAGCTTCATCTCGCTTCTGCCGCAGGACGCGCTCGATCGAGGGGTACGCAGCAACCGCGTCATCGAGTTTCGGATCGCGTCCTTTCTGGTAGGCGCCTAACGTGATCAGATCCCGGTGCTCTTCATAGATCGCGAGGCGCTCGCGAACGCGCGTGGCAGCCGCCGCGTGGTCGGAGGCGACCAGCCGAGGCATGAGGCGCGACACGCTCGCGACGACATCGATGGGAGGAAAGTGCGCGCGCTGCGCGAGCCTGCGATCGAGCACGAGGTGACCATCGACGAGACCTCGCACCTCGTCCGCGATCGGCTCGTCCATGTCGTTGCCCGCGACGAGCACGGTGTAGATCGCGGTGATCGCACCCTGCGCCGTCGCACCGGCGCGCTCGACGAGCCGTGGCAGGAGCGCGAACACGCTCGGCGGATAGCCGTGACGCGCCGGCGGCTCGCCGGCTGACAACCCGACCTCGCGCTGTGCACGCGCGACGCGCGTCAACGAATCGACGAGCAGCAGCACCGACGCGCCGCGCTTGTCGCGAAACCATTCCGCGATCGCCGTCGCGGTATGCACCGCGCGCAGGCGGACGAGCGGTGGCGCGTCGCTCGTCGCACACACGACGACGGTCCGCGCGCGCGACGCAGCGAGCTCGTCACCGAGCAGCTCGCCGAGCTCGCGACCTCGCTCGCCAACGAGACACGTGACAATCACGTCGGCACTCGTGCCGCGCGCGATCTGACCGAGCAGCGTCGACTTGCCGACGCCCGCCGCGGCGAACAGGCCGACGCGCTGGCCGCGGCCGAGCGTCAGCATCGAATCGATCGCGCGGACGCCGGTCGGTAGCGGTGCGACGATCTGCGGGCGCGACAGCGGCGGCGGTGCAGCGCGATCGACCGCCCACGCTTCTCCGTGCAGCGGCGCGCCGCCGTCGATCGGATCGCCGATGCCATCGACGACGCGACCGAGCAGATCGTCGCCGCACTTGATCGTCAGTGGATCTCCGGTGCGCCACACGGCGCTCGCGGGTCCGATACCGGCGAGCTCGCCGAGCGGCAGCAGCACCGCTTGCTCGCCGCGAAACCCGACGACCTCGGCGGGAACGGGCGACGCGTGGTGTCTGCGATCGATCTTTACGACCTCGCCGAGCGCGACGCCGGGGACCGTCGCACGAACGACGAGCCCGACGATCTCGTCGACCTGTCCCGACGGCTGATCGCTGCCGACTTTCAGCTCGTCGCGAGCGCGCGCGACTTCGGCCGCGGCACGCACCGAGATTCGCTCGGCCTCGAGGCGGGCATCACCGACGATGCGCTCCGCTTCCGCACGAGCATCTTGCACGAGCCTCTGCGCGAGCAGCTGCGCGTCGTGCTCGTCGCCATCGATGACCCGCCCCGCTTTCATCGCCGCGAGCGTACCTCAGGTGACGTCCTCCACGCGCCACATCACGGTCTGCGCGACGGACGCCTCGCGGCGATCGGCCAGTGCCGCCCGTCGAGGGTCCCCTTCGAACCGCTCGCGTGCCGCCTCGTCGGGGAGCTCGATGACATGGATCTCGAACGGATTCGCGTGATCGCCCGCTTCGAGACGCCGGACGCGGCTCAGTAAGCGGCCTCCGTGCTCGCGAAGCAGCGCGAGCGCGTCATCCTCGTAGGCGAGGAATTCGCCCTCCCGGCCCTCACGAGGCCACAGCAGCACCGCGAACGTGATCGGCATGAGCCGAGCGTAGGCGCGTCGCGGTCGACCGCGCCAGCGTCGACGAGAGCTAGCGGCTGCGCGCGCGGGTCTTGGAGCTGATCCGCTTGCCCGCAGACTTGACCTTGTCGCCGGCGCGGTCCATCGCCGACTTCGCCTTGGCCTTCGCACGGCCGCTCGGCTTGCGGTTCGCGTCCGACGCCTCGCTGACCTTGTCCGTCGCCTTGCGCGCGCCGCGCGACACCTTGTCGATTCCAGCCTTCACTTTGTTTCGCATCATGTTCGCCATGTCCCGCCTGTGTGCAAGTGGCGGGCCCGCGTGCGCCTACGCAGCGACGAGCGCGGACCACGCGGGCGCGTTTGCGAGCAATGTCGAGGAATGAGCGAGAAGCTCGCGCTCGACGAGGATCCCGAGAGGCCGCGGCAGCGCGCGAGTCAGCTGCAGCTGCGCGAGCCGATTCGCCGCGATGTGTGGCGCCAGCGCTCGACTTCCGAGGCGCAGGAGGACGAGATCGTCGTCGAGCGAGAGGTCGCGAGCGCGCTCGATCGCGGCGCGATGAGGTCCAAGCTGACCGACGCGCGGCGGCCGGTCGATGCGCGTGATCGCGGCGCGAAGCGGCTCTCCGAGCTTGGAGGCGGCGGTCAGCGCGCCAGCGCCGAGCGCGAACGCGAGCTGATCGGCGCCGATCTGGACGAGCCAGGCGGCCTCGAGCGGAAACGGCGCGGTCATCGTCGGCGGCATCTCGGCGCATGCCCAGCGCGCGAGCCACACGTCGCTCGGCGTCTTCGCAGAGCCAAGCGCAGTTCGTGCGCGTTGCGGGAGTTGCACGAGCGCGTGCTCGATCCACGTCGGATGCACGAGACGCAGTCCTTCTGGAACCGGTGCACGCGCGATCGAGAGCACGCGCTGCCGCTGGGTCTTCGTCGGAGACGTCGCGCGCGAGGCGTGACCGAGCGCCCCGGCGAGACGCGAGAGCACGGGCGCAGCCTCCACGCCGAGACGCTCGGCCGCGATCGCCACGACGTCACCGAGGACGTCTGCGGTCACGGAATCTCGTGCGATCCGGTCTCGGCGCGACGGCGGCGGCGCTGCGGGCGCAGCTTGTAGCGGAGCAGCTTGCCGCCGGGGCCACGCGGCAGCGCCTCGACGAACTCGATCCAGCGCGGGTACTTGTAAGGAGCGAGCGTCTGCTTCACGTACTCCTTGAGCTCGGCCTCGAGCTTGGGCCCGCCTTCCCAGCCGACGTTCGTGACGACGAATGCGAGCGGTTTGATGAGGCCCTCGTCGTCGTCCGCGCCGATCACGGCACATTCCCACACACCCTCGTGTGCGGTCAGCGCGCGCTCGACCTCCGAGGGCGACACCCACTTACCGCCGACCTTGAACAGATCGTCGACGCGGCCGCAGTGGTGATAGAAGCCCTCGCGATCGACCATGAAGCGATCGCGCGTCGTGAACCAGCCATCGGCGCGCATGCCTTCATTCGCGCCCTGCCCGCCGCTCCAGTAGCCGGTGAACAGCGACGCGCACGACAGCTCGAGCGTTCCGATCTCGTCGGAGCCGACCGGATCGCCGTCCTCGTCGATCAGGCGCACCGACACGCCGGCGAGCGGTTTGCCGCAGACACCGGGACGCGCTCCCGGATCGTTGCTGCGGCCCGCGAGCGCGAACTGGAAAATCTCGGTGAGCCCGTAGCCGACGATGACCTCGGTGCCGAGCACGGTCCGGATACGTGGGATCAGGCGCTCGGGCATGCCCTCGGCGCCGGCGACGGCGTTGCGCAGCGACGCGAGCGGCTTGGCCTTGCCCTTCTTCTCGGCGTCGTGCGCGAGCTGGGCGTAGACCGACGGCGTCGCGAACAGCGAGGTCGGCTTGAACGAGGCGAGCGCCTCGAACAGCTTCTCGGAGTGCGGCTGCTCGGGGAACAGCAGCGTCTCCGCCTGCGCCGCGAGCGACATGAACAGTCCGGAGCCGAGGCCGTACGCCGTCGAGAGTCGGCCGAGGCACAGCACGCGATCCTTGTCGGTGAGACCGAGCAGCTCTCGCGCAAACGAGTCGTACGCCGCCCGGACCGTGCGCAAGCAATGCGGGACTGCGCGCAGCTCGCCGGGTCCGGAGCCCGCCGAGTAGAGGAGCAGGCCGACATCTTCGTCGCCACTCGGCGCTGCCGGCTGCGGCTGCGCTGCGTCGACGAGCTTGTGGAAGTCGTGGCTCCCGGCGAGCTTTGCATTCACGCACACGACCTCGCGGAGATCGGGCGTCTCGTTGCGGATCGCGTCGAGCACGGCCTCGTGCGCGCCATCGGTGATCGCGATCACCGCGCCGGCGTGGAGCACGTAGTCCTGCACGTCATCGGGCGTCGCGAGCTCGGACACCGGCACCGCGACCGCGCCCGCATAGATCGTCCCGAGGATCGCCGCGGCCGCTTCGAGCGTGTCGCGCATGAGGATGAGCACACGCTCGCCTCGGCCGAGCTTGAGGCCGCGCAGCGCGGCGCTCGTCTTGCCGACCATCGCAGCAAGCTCGTCGAAGGTCCATGCGCGGTTCCCCTCGCGCAGCGCCGTGCGCGGACCCGCGCCACTCGCCAATGGGCTGTCGACCAGCCACGCTGCCAGGTTGCCGACCATATTGGTGCGCCGTAATCGTAAGCGAAGTCCCCGGGCGGGAACAAAAAGAACGCGTAGATTCCTCAGCAGATGCGAATCGTCGGCGGCAGCCTTGGCGGCCGGGTGTTGCGCGCGCCCGCCGGTGTCGATACGCGCCCGACCTCGGAGAAGGTGCGTGAGGCGGTCTTCAACATCCTTCCAGATGTGGAGGGGATGGCCGTTCTCGACGTATTTGCCGGGTCCGGCGCGGTCGGCATCGAAGCCCTCTCACGTGGCGCGGCGCACGCGACGTTCTTCGATCTCGGCAAGCCGGCGCTCGCCGCGGTGCGCGGCAACCTGCGAGATCTCGGGCTCGAATCGCGCGCGACCGTTGTCGCCGGTGACTCGGTCTCGCTCGCCGCGCGCCATGTCCCGCCGCGGCCGTGGGACCTCGTGTTCGTCGACCCTCCCTATCGGTCGGACCTGGCAACGCGCGCCGTCCTGGCACTTCCGACCGAGCGACTCTCACCGGATCCCGTCATCGTCATCGAGCACGATCGACGTAACGCGCCCCCCGAGACCTTGGGATCTCTGATACGAACGGACGAACGCCGATACGGCGACACCATGGTCTCGTTCTACAGGCTCGCGTCAGCGATCGAGGTGCCCGCATGAACCCTGTGACCGCCGTCTACCCCGGTACGTTCGATCCGATCACGAACGGTCACCTGGATATCCTCGAGCGCGCGCTGCGCCTGTTCGACAACGTGATCGTCACGATCGCGGTCAACCAGCGCAAGGCGCCGCTGTTCACGCCCGAGGAGCGCATCCAGTTCATCCGCGATGCGATGCCGAACGCGAAGGACCGGCTCAAGTTCGAGCTGTTCGACGGCCTGCTCGTCGATTTCTGCCGCGCGCACAACGCGACGGTGATCGTCCGAGGTCTGCGCGCGCTCGCCGACTTCGAGTACGAGTTCCAGTTCTCGCACATGAATCGCCGACTCGCTCCGGGAATCGATTCGGTGTTTTTCATGACCGACGAGAGAAACCACTACGTATCTTCGTCGCTCGTCAAAGAAGTCGCGAGCTTTGGCGGTGATGTCACCGGGCTCGTTCCACCAGCTGTCGTCGCCGCCCTGAAGGCGAAGTACAAGAGGTAACGAAATGCCGACCCCGATCAAGATCGCCAGCCGCCTCGACCCGATCAAGCCGTCGATCACGCTCGCCGTGACGGCGAAAGCCGCCAAGCTCAAGGCCGACGGCATCGACGTCGTCAGCTTCGGCGCCGGCGAGCCCGACTTCGATACGCCCAAGCACATCAAGGATGCTGCGGCAGCGGGCCTCGACAAGGGCGTCGGCAAGTACACCGAGGTCGGCGGCACGCTCGCGCTCCGCAAGGCGATCGCGGCCGAGCTCGGCAACGTCCACAAGATGCAGATCGATCCGGCCGACGTGCTCGTGTCGTCCGGTGCGAAACACTCGCTCTACAACCTGTTCATGGCGCTGATCGATCCGGGCGACGAGGTCCTGATCCCGGCGCCGTACTGGGTCAGCTACCCGGACATGGTGATGCTCGCCGGCGGCCGCCCGGTGATCCTC
>JABFXX010000479.1 GCA_013368795.1 Kofleriaceae bacterium | reverse complement strand
TTCGCGTACAAGAAGTCGATCGGCCAGCCGCTCATCTACCCGAAGAACTCGCTGCGCTACTGCGCGAACTTCCTCCACATGATGTTCGCGGTGCCGAGCGAGGACTACGAGGTCTCGCCGATCCTCGAGAAGGCGCTGAACCAGCTCCTCATCCTCCACGCCGACCACGAGCAGAACTGCTCGACGTCGACGGTCCGCATGGTCGGCAGCTCGGGCGCGAACCTGTACGCCGCGATCGCCGGCGGCATCCTCGCCCTCTGGGGCCCGCTCCACGGCGGCGCCAACCAGGCGGTCATCGAGATGCTCGAGGAGATCAAGGCGAGCGGCGGCGACGGCAAGCAGTTCATCGACGACGTCAAGAACAAGCGCGGCAACCGCCGCCTCATGGGCTTTGGCCACCGCGTCTACAAGAACTACGACCCGCGCGCGAAGATCCTCAAGAAGATGTGCGACGAGGTCCTCATCCACCTCGGCGTGAAGGATCCGCTCCTCGACATCGCGAAGCAGATGGAGGAGATCGCGCTCAAGGACGACTACTTCGTCTCGAAGAAGCTCTACCCGAACGTCGACTTCTACAGCGGCATCATCTACCGCGCGATGGGCATCCCGACGAACATGTTCACGGTGATGTTCGCGCTCGGCCGCCTCCCCGGCTGGATCGCCCACTGGAAGGAGATGGTCGAGGATCCGCAGACGAAGATCGGTCGTCCGCGTCAGATCTACACGGGCCAGAAGCTCCGCAAGTTCGTCCCGCTCGCCGAGCGCGGCTAAGCGCGCTCCCCCTCGACGGGGTTCAATGATCGCGAGCTACTTCTTGCAGCTCGCCGGCAACACCTCTGCCCGGTACTGGCCCTCCCAGTTGCCGGGCGGATCGTAGTTGCACACGTAGATGTCGTTGCCCTTGCACTGCACGTGGCCGCATCCGACCTCGCGCGTGCTCTTCCACACGACCTGCGTGAAGTGCCCCGTGTTCATCGAGAAGCCGCCGGCGGGGAACTTGTACTGCTTGATCTCGTCGTACCACATGGCGACGGTGCTCTCGGGATCGAGCGCGCCGATCGTCCCGGCCGCGAGGTTCTCGCCGTACTTCGCGCCGGGGCTGTGACCGAACACGCAGCCCTTCGCCTTCAGCTGGTTCGCCCAGCTCTGCGCGACCTCGGCGAGCTTCTTCGACCACGTCAGCGCCGGCGCGCAGTGCTTCGCGCGAACCGCGTTGTGCGCGGCGATCCATTGCTCTGCAACGGAGCCCGCCTTCGTGCTCTTGGCCGCGGGCGTCGCCTCCTCGGGCATCGCCGCCTCGGGTGACGGCGGCGGCTCGACGGCGGACGCAGGTGCGGGTGCAGGTGATGCGACCGGCTCGGGATCGGCCGTCGGCGGCGCAGCGGGTTGCTGGTACATCGGCCCGCACGCCGACAGCGCGAGAGCAGCGAGAAGCAAACGCATGGGGCCCGATCATGACACGCGCACGGCGAGCGCGCTCTGGGAGCTAGCGGCGCGCGGTCTTTGCCGCGGCCTTCTTCGCGACTGACTTCTTCGCCGGCTTCTTCGCGGCGGGCTTCTTCGCGGCGGGCTTCTTCGCGGCGGGCTT
Source organism: Kofleriaceae bacterium (assembly GCA_013368795.1). Lineage (GTDB taxonomy): Bacteria > Myxococcota_A > Polyangia > Haliangiales > Haliangiaceae > JABFXX01. Next base: position 27,843 of record JABFXX010000479.1, on the reverse strand, counting down.
CTTCGCCGGCTTCGCGTCGGACTCGGCCGGCGGCATCGTCAGCTGCTTGAGCAGCTTCTTCGGCGCCTGCGCGCGGTAGCTCTCGTCGATCCACTGCTTCAGCATGTCGACGGGCAGCACTTTGTCCTCGGGAAACTGAGCCGTGACCCAGCCGCTCCTGCCGAGGCCGTACTCGGTCGGCTTGCAGAATGGGAGCAACAGCGCGACCTCCGACGACTCCGGGAGCTTGCACGAGATGCCGAACGGCTCGCCCTCGATCGAGAGGTACGCGAACGTCTTGTCGTTGACCGCGAGATCGAGATGGCCCGGCCACGGGCTCTTCGTGTGCGCCCCGGGGTACGCGAGCCCGAACGCGCGGAGCTCGTGCAGTACCTTGTCACTCGCCGGGGCCTTCTTCTTCGCCATGGAGCGAGTGTATGTTGCCGCCGTGCCACGACCAACCGTCGCAGAGTCCACGTCGACCGCGCTGACCGAAGGAATCCGCGTCCACGTGCAGTCGCTGTATCTGCCGGACCAGTCGTCGCCAAGCGACGATCGCTACGTGTTCGCGTACACGATCACGATCTCGAACGAGAGCACGTTCACCGCGCAGCTCCGCACCCGCCACTGGATCATCACGGATGGCCGCGGCGGCATCGAGGAAGTGAGGGGCGACGGCGTCGTGGGCGAGCAGCCGCGGCTGTCACCCGGCCAGAGCTTCCAGTACACGTCCGGGTGCGTCCTCACGACCCCGGTCGGCACGATGCACGGCACCTACCGGTTCTGGCGTGACGACGGTACGTACTTTGACGCGCAGATCGCGGCGTTCTCGTTGGCATCGCCCGTGCGCAACGAAGACGCGAACTAACGCGTACTTGGCCTCGGTCGGCGCCCGGTACGACCATGTAGGCAGGAAAATCCCAAAGCCTTCACCTAAGCTATGCGTCTATAGGGGCAGATGACGAACGCCGAGCGCGAGGCAGCAACCGCGACCGCCCTGGTCGAGGCCGCCAAGGCGGGTGACAGTCGGGCGTTCGAGGCGCTCGTTCGTCGCTACCGCAAGCGCATCTACGCGCTCGCGCTCCATATGACCCGCTCGGCGAGCGAGGCGGACGACATCACGCAAGAGGTCTTCCTCAAGGCCTATCGCGCCCTGCCCCAGTTCGAGGGTCGCAGCCAGTTCTTCACGTGGGTCTACCGGATGACCGTGAACCGGTCGCTCAACGCGCGCCGCGATCGCGCGCGCCGCGGTGAGGACACGATCGATGACCCTCGTCTCGAGCTCGCCGTCGCGGTCGACGCGCGCGGCAATCCGGGACGCGAGGCCGAGCTACGCCAGACCTACGCGCGCCTGCTCCGCGCACTCGACCAGCTCCCGATCGACATGCGCACGACCGTGATCCTCGTCTCGCTCCAGGGCATGTCCCACGGCGAGGCCGGCGTCATCCAGAAGGTCTCCGACGGCACGATCGCGTGGCGCATGCACGAGGCGCGGCGTCGCCTGCACGAGGCGATGGCGCCCGAGCGCGTGTCGCGCAAGCGCGGCGAGCTGAGCGCGGATCTCGCGCGCGTGCTCACCGAGTACGGCCTGCCGCTCGTTCCCGGCAAGGCCTGAGTTACCATCGCCGCGTGAAACTCGCGCTGGTGGCTCTGGCCCTCGTCGGCTGTACGCAAGGCGGCGGTGCGAACCCGTATGCGTGCATGGCCGCCGGCGGCGCTGGCTGCTTCGAGCTACCGACCGCGCCGATCGCCGCGATCACGAACGTGCCCGACACTACCCCCGAGCTCGACTGTCCGCCGTACGAGGTGGTGCAGTCGGCGGCACCGAGGACGCTGCGCGGGTCGACGTTCTACACGGTCACTGTGGAGCCCGCGCGCGACGTCGATGTCGAGCTCTTCGCCGATGCCGAGCGCACCGTGTCGCTCGGCCAGACGGCCTCCGACGAGTCTGCGGACTTCCAGATCGACGTCGCGAGCCTGCCGAACCTCGTCGCTGCGCGCACGACGAAGGACGGCTTCCTGCCTCACGTCCACCTCTACGAGCGCCTCGATCTTGGCTTGCCCCGCCTCGGTCTCTTGACCGCGACGCAGGCACAGCTCGACGAGCGGCTGAGATCCGTCGGCGATCGGTTCCTGCCGAACCGCAGCCAGCTGACCGTCCTCGCGCTCGATTGCTCGGACACTCCGATCTCCGGTGCGATCGTCAACATCGCGCCGGTCTCGGGCAAGCACGGCTCGCGCCTGTTCGTGCCCGACGTGCGCGTCTACTACACGGGCGACGATGCGCAGCCGAGCCGGCGCACAGAGCTGACGCAGACGGAGACGCGCCCCGAAGTCCACGTCAGTAATGTCCCGGAGGGGCACTACTTCGTCCAGCTGTGGGGATTCCTCACCGAGCACGACATGCTCCTCGGCCCGCAGGCGCTGAAGCTTCTCGACGAGGTCGAGATCACGATCACGCCGGGCGAGGCGATGTACTTCGCCCCGCTGCGCGCGCGGATCTAGGTCACGACATCACGTCGTACGGACCGCCGCGCTCGAGTGCCTTCTTGAACGCCGGCCGCTCGTGGATGCGCTCGACGAACGCGCTGATCGGGTTCGGCACGTCGGGCACGCGCGCAGCGATTGCCTCCATCGGGAAGCTCATCTGGATGTCGGCGACGGTCAGCTCCGAACCGGCGAAGTACGGCGACTTCGCGAGCTCGCCCGCGAGGAAGCCGACGTGACGCGTGAGGTTCGGGTTCGTGAACGTGCCGTCGAGCTTTCCCGCGATCGCCTTCGCGATCGGCCGCACGAGCGCGGGTGCCTTGCGCACGCGGCTCATCAGCAGCTTCACGAGGAGCAGCGGCATCAGCGAGCCCTCGGCGTAGTGCATGTAGTAGCGGCACTTCGTGTACTCGGGCGTGCCCTTCGCCGGCACGAGGCGACCGTTCCCGTATTTCTCGACGATGTACTCGAGGATCGCGGCCGACTCGGCGAGCGTCTGCCCTTCGTCGGTGACCACCGGCGACTTGCCGAGCGGATGGATCTTCTGCAGCTCGGGCGGCGCGAGCATCGTCTTCGGATCGCGTTCGTATTTCACGATCTCGTACGGCACGCCGAGCTCTTCGAGCAGCCAGAGCACGCGCTGCGACCGCGAGTTGTTGAGGTGGTGGACGGTGAGCATCGGCCGCGGTTTTAGCCTACGATGCCGGCATGCGACTCCTACTCGCAGCAGTCTTGCTCACCGGCTGCGCTCAGTTGATGCCTGCAGCCAAACAAGAACCGTTCCCGACGATGGAGGTGAAGGCCGAGCGTCCACCACCCGGTCCGGCGCGCGTCGTGCTCACCGCATCGAACATCGCGATCATGGACAAGGTGCAGTTCGAGACGGGCAAGGCCGATCTCAAGCCGGTCTCGCACGCGCTCCTCGACGAGGTCGCGAAGATGCTGAAGGACAACCCGCAGGTCGAGCGGATCTCCGTCGAGGGTCACACCGACGCGACCGGCTCGGCGGACTTCAACCGCAAGCTCTCGCAGCAGCGCGCCGAGTCCGTCGCGAAGTACCTCTCGAGCAAGGGCGTCAAGGCGGCGCGGATGGAGCCGAAGGGCTTCGGTCCCGATCGCCCGGTCGCCGACAACGAGACCGACATGGGTCGCGAGGCGAACCGCCGCGTCGAGTTCAACATCCTCAAGCAGGGTCCCAAGAAAGTGCTGGTGAAGGATGAATAAGTCACTTCTCCTCGTCGCTGCCGTCATCGCGGCGCTCCCCGCGTGTGCGAAGAAGGGCATGACGCCCGAGGTCCGCACGGAAATTTCGGCCAAGCTCGAGTCGACGCAGCAGCCGATCCAGGCCTGCTATCAGAAGCAGCTAACGACCAACCGCAAGCTGCGCGGCATGGTCGTCGCCCAGGCGGCGATCGCACCCGACGGCCAGTTCGGCGAGATCACGCTTCGCCGCGACGAGCCAGCCGATCCGGTGCTGCGCTTCTGCGTCGTCAGCGAGCTCGCGAAGCTCAAGCTCGAGAAGCCGCCGGGCGAGCGCATCCTCGTCGAGAGCGTGCCCATCAAGTTCGAGTGGTCCAATCCATGAGCAAGCTCCCTACCCGCTCGCCGACCCACGAAGAGGTCGAGATTCCGCGACTCGCGTCGATGGGGCTCGAGCTCGAGGACATCGCCGAGGGCGACGAGGTCCAGCTCTCTGCACTCGTCGAGCTTGCCGAGGACCGAGGCCGTCCTGCGAGTCATTACATCGCGGCGATCCCGCTCGCGACCGAGCTCAAGCTCGCCGGTAAGGCTCCGGTGACGCTCAAGGTGTGCGCCGGTAACTGCCAGCGCTACGGCGCGCTCGACCTGCTCGATCATCTCGTCGAGAAGTGGACCGACGCGGCGGGCAAGTTCGCGATCGCGCCGATGACGTGCCTCGATCGCTGCGATCAGGCGCCGGCATGCGAGATCGACAGCGCGGACGGCAAGCTCGTGCTCGCGCCCGCGACGAAGGCCTCGCTCGACGAGGCGATCGACTCCCTGTCGTCGTAGCTGCCGCAATTCGCGGCACCCGATGCGGGCGCGCGGTCGCGTACAGTCCCGACCATGCGCCGCTCGATGTTGTCACTCGTCGCCGTCGCCGCCTGCGGATCGCCGAGCAGCCCCCACGAGATGGGGGATGCCGCCCCGACGTACTCGATCACGATCGGTGATCCGAATGTCGATGCGAACCCGCGGACCTCGCGCACCGTGACGGTCACCGGCTCTCCAGGGGACTCGCTCGTCCTCGCGCTCGATCGGAACACCGCCGGCTCGCTCACCAGCGCGAGCATCGCGATCGATGCGAGTGGTATGGCGACGCTGACGTACACGCCGTGCACCGCCGCGTTGCCCGATTGCGTCGGTGGAGCGACGATCACGCTCGCTCTCGCCGGCAATCCCGCAGCGCCGCTCGCCGATCAGGCGTTCACGCTCGTTGCGCCGGCGGAGGTTGGCGACGTGTCAGCGTGCCAGGGCTCTGTCAACGTCGTGTCGATCGAGGGTAGCCTCATCGGCGGCACGTACACGAGCGCGCCGCAGGACGACTGGACCGTCGAGGTGCATCCCGATCAGATTCACTTCTCGGTCGGCATGGTCACGAGCCTGTACCAGGGCCGGTTCTCGCTACTCCAGCTCGGACAGCCGATCGCGACGGGCATCTACGAGCACGCACAGGGCGAGGCGTCCGTCGAGGCCGGTCATCCCGGCATCGAGATCCTCGCGCCGAGCCGCGGCTGCAACAAGATCGATGGTCGGTTCAAGGTGCACGACTACACCGCTGACCCGGCGACCGGCGCCGTGGCGTCGGTGACGATCAGCTTCGAGCAGGCCTGCGAGTACAACCCGGCCGAGCCGCAGCAGGCGCTGCACTTCACGACGGGTTGCTTCCATTACCAGTCGCCGACGCCGCCGACGCCACCGACGCCACCGACGCCGGATCCAGCGAAGGTCTCCGTCGAGGTCCGCTCGATCACGACCGACCGCGCGCCCGATCCGAACGCGATCGCGATCTTCACCGACGCCGGCGGGACCGTCGTGCTCGACACGCAGGTCAACAGCTTCGGCCAGGCCGAGGCGTCGCTGCCGACGGGCGGCTCGGTGACCACGATCCAGATCGGCAGCGACAATCGCGAATACCTCACGACATATCGCGGCGTTCACAACGGCGATCACATCGTCGTGAACAAGGTCCTTCCCGAGAGCGGCGTCGAGGATCAGATGCTCGTCACGACGACCCCGCCGGCGGGATCGAACGGGATGATCCTGGCGAGCTCCTGCGGGCTTGGCGAGGCGATCGATCCGCAGTCGGTGCGCTCGCTCCTGTCATTCCACGACGGCTGCCGGCCGGCGACGTTCGACCTGTTGTCGATTGCCACATTCTTCTCGGGCGAGCGCCAGTACGTCTGGCAGACCGCCCTGCCGCACGTGCCGAACGGCAATGCGACCGTGCCGAACACGTGGGCGCCGATGGGCACCGCGACGGTCACGCTCACGAACCTGCCGGCGACATCGCCGTCGATCCATACGGCGTGGTCGACGCGCATCGGCTCGCAGACGCGACTCATCGACGAGATCTTCGCGACGCCGACCACGACGACCGACGTGCGGTCGCTGAAGTATCCGCCGGGCGCCGGGAACGCGACCGTGCTCACCGTCGACAAGCCCGCCTTCATCTCGCTCGCGAGCGACATGTGGATGCTCGTCGACACGAGTGATCCGTCGGCGATCACGCTCGATGTCACGTCACAGCCGCTTCCGCTCCCGACGGGCATCCAGCAGACGCAGACCGGTGCGACGTGGACGCAGTCGGCCGGTGGCAGCGCCGACGTGGTGCGGCTGACGTGGCGTGTGGAGACGACGCGGCGGGCGATCTGGACGCTCATCGAGCCGTACACCGGCCAGGCGAGCGTGACGCTGCCCGCCCTGCCTGCCGCGCACGCCGCGCTCGATCCGACCGCCGGCTCGACCGCACAGATGAGAGGCGTGTCCGTCATCGTCACCGACTACGACGTCGGCGGCTTCACGCTCCAGTCGCCGCCCGCGGGGAGCTACCGCGCGCACGAGGCGTTCGCGCAAACGGTAGCGATGACGCAGCCGTTCTGATCCCGCTGACGTAGGCCACGGTACATGCGATACGACTGGCGATTTGTCGCATGTGTCGCATCGTGTCGCGCGCTGGCCCACTTCGCCCGGTCGCGCTAGCTTCGGGTCGACGTCGTGTTGCGCCTGAACAAGGTCAACAAGTTCTACCAGGTGGGGGCGCACAGCCTTCACGTGCTTCGTGATGTCGACTTCGAGGTCGCCGACGGCGAGTTCGTCGCGATCATGGGCGCGTCGGGCTCGGGCAAGTCGACGCTGCTCAACATCCTCGGCATCCTCGACGATTACAGCTCCGGCGAGTACTGGCTGGGCGACACGCTGATTCGCAAGCTGTCGGAGAGCAAGAGCGCGGAGTACCGCAACCGGTTCATCGGGTTCGTGTTCCAGTCGTTCAACCTGCTCCCGTTCAAGACGGCGCTCGAGAACGTCGCGCTCCCGCTCTATTACCAGGGCGTCTCGCGCCGCAAGCGCAACCAGATCGCGGCGCAGTACCTCGAGCGCGTCGGCTTGCGCGACTGGGCCGACCACCTGCCGTCGGAGATGTCGGGTGGTCAGAAGCAGCGCGTCGCGATCGCCCGCGCGCTGATCGGCAAGCCTCGCCTGATCCTCGCCGACGAGCCGACCGGTGCGCTCGATAGCGAGACGAGCCGACAGATCATGGACCTGATGACCGAGATCAACTCGACCGGCATCACCGTCCTCATCGTGACGCACGACCCCGAGGTCGCCGCGCGGACGCAACGCACGATCCGTCTCAAGGACGGCAAGGTCGTCGGCGCGCACGAGGCGGCCGTGAGCCACCCCGGCCTCCCCGCGCAGCGCGCGAGCGATCCGAGCATCTCGGGCAGCGGAGCGAGCTGATGCTCGTCGCCGCGCTCAAGCTCGTCGCCATTCTCGCGGGTCTGGCAGCGGTCGTCGCGATCGTCGCCGTCCTCGTCATCATCGCCATCGCGCTCGTGCGCATGGGGATCGTCAGCCTCGTCCAGTGGCGCGACCTGTTCTCGTTCGATCGCTGGACCGAGGTGCTCGTCACCATCGGCCGCAACAAGCTGCGGACGGCGCTGACGATGATCAGCGTCGCGTGGGGCATCCTCGTTCTCGTCAGCCTGCTCGGTCTGGGCGTCGGCCTCGACCACGGCATGAAGAAGAACTTCGCGCGCGACGCGACGAACGCCGTGTGGGTGATGGCGAACAAGACCTCGGTGCCGCACGGCGGCTACGACGTCGGCCGCATCATCAAGTTCGAGAACGCCGACTACGAGGCGGCGAAGAAGGTGAAGGGCATCGATCACCTGTCGGCCGAGCACTTCATCGGCGGTGGGCGATGGGGCTCGTCGCTCGCGGTCTCACGCGGCGCCAAGGCGAACACGTTCGAGATCAACGCGGTCTACGCCGACACCTACTATCTCGAGGCGCAGGAGATGGTACGCGGCCGGTTCCTCACGACCGCCGACATCCGCGAGAAGCGCAAGTCGGCCGTCCTCGGCAAGGTCGTCGCCGACTTCCTGTTCGGCCCCGAGAACCCGATCGGCGAGTGGATCGTGATGGGCGGCGTGCCGTTCCAGGTGGTCGGCATCTTCCACGATCAGGGCGGCGACGAGCAGGAGCGCAAGATCTACATCCCGGTGTCGACCGCGCAGCTCGCCTACAACGGCGGCGAGAAGCTCGGCGTCATCGAGTTCACCGTCGGCAACGCCGGCGAGGCCGAAGCCAAGGTGATCATCGATCAGATCACCGGTCAGCTCGCCGAGAAGTACAACTTCGATCCGCACGACTCGCAGGCCGTGCGCGTGCACAACAACATCGAGCAGTTCGGCCGGTTCCAGAAGCTGTTCTGGATGATCTCGACGTTCGTCGTCGTCATCGGCCTCGGCACGCTCGCCGCCGGCGTCGTCGGCGTGTCGAACATCATGATGATCGCGGTCAAGGAGCGCACGAAGGAGATCGGCGTCCGCAAGGCGCTCGGCGCGACACCCTCGTCGATCATCTTCATGATCATCCAGGAGGCGATCTTCCTGACCGCGATCGCGGGCCTGCTCGGGCTCGCCAGCGGCCTCGCGATCCTCGAGGCGATCAATCGCTGGGTCGACAGCGACTTCATCGTCAACGCGAGCATCGACATCAAGACCGGCGTCGGTGCCGCCGCGTTTCTCGTCGTCGCCGGCGCGCTCGCCGGCTACTTCCCCGCCCGCGCCGCCGCGCGCGTCAACCCGATCCACGCATTGAGGGACGTGTAGATGTTCGACCTCGATAAGTGGAAGGAGATCTGGGCGACGCTGCGCAGCAACCGCCTGCGCACGTTCCTGACCGCGTTCGGCGTGTTCTGGGGAATCCTGATGCTGATGGCGATGCTCGGGTTCGGATCGGCGATCCAGACCGGCAGCAAGCGCCAGATGAAGGGCATGGCGACGAACATGCTGTTCTGCTGGGGCCAGCAGACGACGGAGGCCTACGACGGCCTGCCGCCCGGGCGTGGCGTGCGCTTCGATACCGACGACATCGAGATCCTGCGGCGTCTGCCGGGCATCGAGTACCTCGCGCCCCGCCTGCAGCTCGGCGGCTGGCAGAACAACTTCACGCTCCAGAAGGACAGCAAGAGCGGCACGTTCACGGTGATGGCGGACTACCCGGAGTTCGCGAAGATCATCTCGTTCGAGTACGACGCGGGCCGCTTCATCAACAACCGGGACATCGCGGAGAGCCGCAAGGTCGTCGTGATCGGCAAGGCGATCCGCGAGCAGCTGTTCGCGCCCGACGAGGATCCGATCGGGAAGTACGTGAAGATCAGCGGCGTCTACTTCCAGGTCGTCGGCGTGACGCGCACGCTTCGCAGCGGCCAGGCCGGCGACCGCGACGCGAACACCGCGTTCGTGCCGTTCACCACGCTGAAGACCGCGTTCAACATGGGCAACCGCGTCGGGTTCTTCGCGATGACCGCGAAGCCCGGCACCGACGGTCCCGAGCTCGAGCGCCAGGTGCGCGAGGCACTGTCGCGCCACCACCGGATCGCACCGACCGACCGCCTCGCGATCGGCTCGTTCAACGCATTCGTCATGTTCGGCAAGCTGTCGACGTTCTTCTCGGTGCTGTGGTGGATGTCGTGGATCGTCGGTGGCATGACGCTGATCGCCGGCGTCGTCGGCGTGTCGAACATCATGCTGATCACCGTCAAGGAGCGCACCAAGGAGATCGGCGTGCGCAAGGCGCTCGGGGCAAGCCCGATCTCGATCGTCTCGATGGTGATGAAGGAGTCGATCGTGCTGACGCTGATCGCGGGCCTCATCGGCGTAGCGGCCGGCGTCGGTCTGCTCGCCGTCGGCGATCTCGCGCTCGCGAACGCGACCGAGTCGCCGATGGGTCCGCCCCAGGTCGCGCTGTCTACCGTCCTGTATGCCGTCGGCGTCCTCGTCGGCGCCGGTGCCCTCGCTGGCATCATGCCTGCTTCTCACGCCGCCTCGATCAAGCCGATCGAGGCACTTCGGGCGGAGTGATCATGAAGAGAGTCCTGAGCTACTTACTCGCAGCCGTCGTCGTCCTCATCATCGGCGGGGCGTTCTTCTATCTGTACAAGAAGAGCAAGGCCAAGCCGGTCGTGTTCCAGACCGAGACCGCCGAGATGGCCGACATCACGAAGAAGACGGTCGCGACCGGCTCGATCGTGCCGCGCCGCGAGGTCGAGGTGAAGCCCAAGGTCACCGGCGTCCTCACCGAGCTCTACGTCGATCCGGGCGCGAAGGTGAAGGTCGGCGATCCGCTCGGCAAGATCTCGATCATCCCCGACGCGATGCAGATCAACCAGGCAGAGTCCGGCGTCCGGACCGCCCAGATCGCGTTCGACAATGCCAAGCGCGAGCTGCAGCGCAACGAGGAGCTCTACAAGAAGGGCGTCGTGCCCGATGCCGAGCTGCAGAAGTACCGGACCGAGTTCGCGCTGCGCCAGCAGGAGCTCACCACGGCCGGCTCGAACCTCCAGCTCGTCAAGGAAGGCGCGACGCGCAGCCAGGGCAAGTCGTCGACGCTGATCGTCACCGCGACCTCGACGGGCATGGTGATCGACGTCCCGGTCAAGGTCGGCTTCTCGGTCATCCAGGCGAACAACTTCAACCCGGGCACGACCGTCGCGACCGTCGCCGACATGGACGACATGATCTTCGAGGGCCGCGTCGACGAGGCCGAGGTCGCGAAGATCAAGGAAGGCATGAAGCTCGCGATCAAGGTCGGCGCGATCGAGAAGGAGATGCTCGACGGCAAGCTCGAGTACATCTCGCCCAAGGGCAAGACGATCGACGGCGCGATCCAGTTCGAGATCAAGGCCGCGGTCACGCCGAAGCCGGGCCTCCAGATCCGCGCGAACTACAGCGCGAACGCCGACATCGTCCTCGACGAGAAGAAGCAGGTCCTCGCGATCCGCGAGGCGCTCGTCCAGTACAACGGTGACAAGCCGTTCGTCGAGGTCGAGACCGCGCCGCAGACGTTCGTGAAGAAGGATATCCAGCTCGGCCTCTCCGACGGCATCAAGGTCGAGGTCGTCTCCGGCGTCACCAAGGCCGACAAGATCAAGGTCCCCGAGACGGCCGGCCCTCCGGGCATGATGGGCCCGGGTGGTAAGGGTCCGCCGAAAAAGTAGGTCGCGTCTCCCCGTCAGCCGGTCGGTCGTTTGCGAGATCGCCGGAGATCTTTCACCGTCGACGCGCCGAGTCGCTTGGGATAGCTTGTCGGCGTGGGCACGCGCGTAACGCTCGGTGCGATCGACGCCGGCTCGAATGCGATCCGCGTCGTCATCGCCGAGCTGGCGCCGACCGAGCTGGTTCGCATCGAGGCCGAGCGGATCCCGGTGCGCCTGGGCCACAACGCGTTCACCCGCGGCGAGCTCGACAGCTCGACGATCGATGCGGCGGTCGCGGCGTTCGTCCACTTCCGCCAGCGGTTCGACCACCACGGCGTGAGCATCTACCGCGCGGTCGCGACCAGCGCGGTCCGCAACTCCTCCAACCGCGACGTCCTGCTCCACCGGCTCTATCACGAGGCCGGCATCGAGCTCGACGTCATCGAGGGCGAGGAAGAGGCACGGCTTGTCCGCAAGGCGGTGATCCAGGCGTTCGGCCAGTCACTGCCGCAGGGTCCGCGCGCGATCCTCGACCTCGGCGGCGGCTCGCTCGAGGTCAACCTGCGCCAGGGCAGCGTGTGGCGCGGCTACTCGCTCCCCGTCGGCACCGTCCGCCTGCTCGAGACGTTCGGTCTCGACGGCGCGATCGCGGAGGCCGAGGCCGGCATGGTGCGCCGCTACACCGCGACGCTCATGCACACGATCGCGAAGAACGGCGCCGTCTCCGGCCCGGCGGCGATCACCGGCGGCAACGCCGAGGCGCTCGCGAAGATCCTCTCGCCCGACGGCTCGGGGTTCGACCTCGCGGACCTCGAGAAAGCGCTCCCCGACATCGTCGGCTCGACGGTCGAGCAGCGCATCGACAAGCTCGGCATCAAGCGTGACCGCGCCGAGGTCATCGGCATCGCCGCGCTCGTCATCGCGACGGCCGCGCGCCAGCTCGGTCTCCAGCGGCTCGTCGCGCCCGGCGTCGGCGTCCGCGAGGGCGTCCTCATCGAGCTCGGCGAGACCGCGCGCGAGGAGCAGGCCAAGGCCGAGGGCGCGCACGACAAGGCGCTCCTGACCGCGGCGCGCAGCTTCGCGAACCGCGTCGATCACGACACGACGCACGGCGAGCACGTCCGCCTGCTCTCTCGCGCGCTGTTCCACCAGCTGCGCGACGTCCACGGCCTCCCCGATGGCCGCGGCGTTCTCCTCGAGGTCGCTGCCCTGCTCCACGACGTCGGCGAGGTCGTGAACCAGCGCGGCCACCACAAGCACTCCGAATACATGATCCGGTGGGGCCGCATCCCCGGCCTCGACGACACCGGCCGCGAGATGGTCGCGCTGATGGCGCGCTGCCACCGCAAGGACGCCGCGCGCGCGAAGGAGATCATCAACAGCTCCGCGCTGCCGAAGGAGCTCCGCGGTCAGCTGCGCAAGCTCACCGCGCTGCTGCGCGTCGCCGACAGCCTCGATACCGACCACCGGTCGCGCGTCGAGCAGGTCGTGTGCACGCGCATGGGCGACGCGATCATGCTCGACCTCGTCGTGCGCGATGGCCCCAGCCGCGACGACCCTCGCCTGGTTCGCAAGACCGACATGCTCAAGGACGAGCTCGGGCTCGACGTGCGTGTGACGGTGGCACGTCCCGTCGCGACCCCGGTCGCCGAGGCGGGTGCCTCGGGCGAGCTGCGCGCGGTCCGGGCCCCCGAGCGCTAACCTTCTCGGCACCGTGAAACGCGCTCGTGGTACGAGTGGCCATGCGCCGCGTCCTCCTCGTCACGCTCGCTCTCGCCGCCTGCGGTGAGGATAGCGGGCCCGTCGGCACCATCGCCGGCCACGTCACGCACTACGACTACACGTTCGACATCGAGTCGCGCGCGGCGCACGCGAAGCTCTCGATCGTCGTCGACACGGCAGGCGACTGCATCACGCTGCCGTTCCGCGCGACCGGCATCGACGGCGTGACGATCGACGGCGACACCGCATCAGCGACGTCGGACGAGACGAGCGTGACCGTGTGCGGCAGCGGCTACGACATGGGCAAGACGATCACGCTCGAGGCCGACATGGTCGTGCCGCTCGCGACGCTCGCCGACAGCCAGGTTGGCTACTCGATCACGCGGGACAACCAGCAGAACCCGTTCTACTACCTCGTGAGCTGGGTCGGCGGCTGCGATCGGTTCGCACCGTGCGACAACCGTCCCGATCAGTTCGCGACGTACAAGTTCACCGTCACGCATCCCGCGACATTCAAGGCGCGTTGCCCGGGCACGATCACCGAGGTCAGCGAGACCGAGACGACGTGCGAGTTCGATCACGAGGGCGGACCGACGTACTCGACGTTCGGCATCGCCGCGTATCCGGCGTGGACGGTGACCGACAAGGGCACGTGGGGCGGCGTGAAGGTCACGCTCTACGATCGTGCGTCGACGACGATCGATGCGTCGCTCGATTCGGCGTATCACGCGGGCTTCGTCGACTGGATGCAGTCGCAGTTCGGACCCTATCCGTTCGGCGACGAGCTGCGCATCCTGACCGCGCCGACGTACTGGGCCGGCTTCGAGCACCCGGGCAACATCGTGCTCGACGACGGTCTCGCGCGCATCCTGCGGCCCGCGTACTGGAACGAGCTCGCGCACACGCTCGATCACGAGATCACGCATATGTGGGCCGGCGATCAGACGACGATCGCGGGCCTCTACGACTTCGTGTGGAAGGAGTCGATGGCCGAGTACCTGACGTACGTCTACGAGGACATGACGTCGCCGATGCAGCACGGCCTGCAGACCGCGGGCGTGTGGAAGGCGTCGGGTGCGGTCGCGCAGTACTGGCCGGTCCCGATGGATTCGCCGGCGCTGTTCGACTTCTACGGCGACGTCTACGGGCCGGGACCGATGGTGCTGTTCCGCCAGCTCGAGGTGATGTACGGCCGCGACAAGGTGCTCGCCGGCATCAAGATGCTGCTCGGCCACGCGCACGCGATCGGCGTCGACGACGTGCTCGCGGCGCTCGAGGCGTCGACGGGACAGGACCTCGATGCGTACGCGGCGGCATGGATCAAGGGCAGCGGCGCGCCAGACTGGCCGCGCTACGCGCTCGTCTACACGGCGGCGACCAACACGCTGGCGCTCGATCAGGTGAACGAGAAGGCGAACGCGCGCGGTTGCAAGTTCCACGTCGCGCTGCGCGGCGCGAACGCGGGCGAGGTCCAGCTCGTCGAGGTCGACACGCGCACGCAGGTCGATCAGACAATCACCGTGACCGCGCCCACGTTCACCGTGACGTCGTTGCAGCTCGATCCGCAGAACGAGTGCCTCGTGTATCTCGCGTCGAGCTCGCCGCGGTCTCTATCACCCCGCGATTCTGATGTCGTACGGCCTACGCCATGGCTTGCGCGTCGGGCTGACCGTTAGATCAGCGTTTTTGAGGGCGCCTGAACGACATGCGGGAGCGCGTTCTTGATATCGATACAGGGCACTAAAGAGGAGCCCTGATATGCATGCATCTCGAATCCTTGTCGGAGCGACTGTGGTTGCGCTGGCTGCCTGCGGAAAGCTTCCGGGCGGCAAGAGCGTCCCGGGTGGCAGCAACCTGCCCGGAGGCGTGCCCGCCTCTGGTCTCGGCGGCTCGTCCGGAATGGTCGACCCGAACACCTGCGGCAACTACGCGGCCTCGGAAGCCGGCGCGCGCCTGAAGGCGTTCCTCATGGCCGTCCAGGATCTCGAGAAGCAGAGCCAGGAGACGGTCGAGGTCGTCAAGACCAGCTGCAAGATGATGGGCAACGAGCTCGGCATGACCGATGCCGACTTTCCCGACGGCATGCAGACGAACGACATCTGCGCGAAGGTCTGGGGCGCGTACCGCGACAACATGAAGGTCGCGGTGAAGAGCAAGGCCGCGTTCAAGATCAAGTACAAGCCGGCCGTCTGCAAGGTCAGCGTCGAGGCGACCGCCGAGGCCGCTGCGAAGTGCGAGGGCAAGGCGTCGGCTGATGTCGGCGCGAGCTGCTCGGGCGTTTGCCACGGCAAGTGCGACGGTCAGTGCAAGGGTAGCGGCAAGGCCGGCACCGGCGGCACGGCCGGCGGCGGCGAGTGCAATGGCGAGTGCTCGGGCACCTGCCATGGCTCGTGCGAAGGCCACGCCGACGTCAAGGCGTCGGGTCAGTGCAAGGCGAGCGCGCAGGCGCACGCGTCGGCTGACATGCAGTGCACCGAGCCGGAGTTCTCGGTGACGCTCGACGCGAAGCTCGTCCTCGACAAGTCGAAGGCCGAGCAGACGGTGAAGGCGATGATGGCTGGCTTCCCGAAGCTGTTCTCGGTCAAGGCGCGCCTCGCGCCGCTCCAGGCTGCCGTCGAGACGACGGTCGGCACGGCGAAGGACCTGAAGGACATGGGTCCGAAGTTCGTCAACTCGTTCAAGGACCAGGCGCTCTGCATCACCGGCCAGGTGGGCGCGGCTCTGAACGCGGCCACGCACATCCAGGCGAACGTCTCGGTGTCGGTCGAGGTCTCGGCCTCGGCCAGCGGTGAAGTCGGCGCGGGCGGCTGATCCCTCGCTCGTTACGAGCCCCTCTGAAGCGCCGACGTGCCCCGTCGGCGTTTCTTGTTTTTCGGCGGTACCTTGGCTCTGGCGAAAGCGCCCTCTTTGGTGTAGCTAGCCAGTGCAATGAAGACGCTGACCGAGTTCTCGCCGCTCCTGCTCCGCAATGCGGCCGCCGCCCGTAAGGCCGCGGGTGGATCGACGCCCTCGCCCGCTCCCTCGGCCACCGAGGCGCCGGCGAGCGAGGCGCCGAGTGAAGCGGGCAGCGAGGCTGCGGAAGGCGCGAGCGCCGAAGGCGGCGAGGCCGCTGCGGCGAGCGAAGGTGGCGAGGCCGCTGCGGCGCCTGCTGCCGATCCGGCGACCGATGCAGTCGCCGCGGCGCTGAATGTTCAGCCCGATCGCGCTGCGCGTCTGCTCGAGGCGCTCGACATCATCGGCGATCGTCTCGACGACGTTCGCCTCGTCCGCGTGTTCCAGGGCGAGAAGGGTCCGCACGGCGCGGTCTCGCGCGGCGAGTTTCACTACGTGATCGATCGCGTCGCGGCTCCCGCGCGTGGACGTCGTGACGAGCGTCGCGATGATCGCCGCGGCGGCGAGCGCGGTGAGCGCCGCGGTGGCGGCGGTGGTGGCGGTGGCGGCGGCTTCGGTGGTCGCGGCGATCGCGACAAGCCGCGCGGTCTCGGCAGCCTGAAGATCGGCGCGCCGAAGGAAGAGAAGAAGGAAGACGATCGTCCGGGTCGCGGTGAGATGCCGCGCGCGGGCATCGGCTGGCAGTTGACGGCCGCACCGCGCGACTTCGGCGATCGCGGTCGTGGCGGTCCGGGTCGCGGACGTGGTCCGGGACGCGGCCGCGGTCCGGGTGGCCCGGGTGGTGGTGGTCCGGGCGGTCGTGGTCCGGGCGGACGCGGACGTGGTCCGGGTGGTCCGGGTCGCGGACGTGATTTCGGTCCGGGCGGCGCGCCCGGCGAAGGCACCGAGCAGACGGCCGAGGGCGCCGAGCACGCGGGAGCGCGTGGTCCGGGCGGACGTGGTCCGGGCGGACGCGGTCCGGGCGGACGCGGTCCGGGCGGCGGTCGCGGTCCCCGTCCGGGTCGTGGACCCGAGGGCGCTCCGATGCAGGCCGGCGGCGAGCCCCGTCCGCCGCAGCAGCCCCGGCTCGGCCCCGATGGCCAGCCGTTGCCGCCGCGCAGCAAGCGCCCGCGCAAGCCGATCGGTCCGGATGCCAACGGCCTGGGACCGGACGGAACCCCCTGGGATCCCGAGCGTCGCGCGAAGCGCATGGCAGAGCGCCAGCCCTCGATGAATACCGAGGGGAACGCGCCCGTCGAAGCGCAGACGCCCTCCGCCCCGTCCGAAACGCCGACCGAGTAACCGCTGTTCGCTTCGTTCTCCGGACAATTTACCGGTTACCGAAGTCACAGAAGATTCGGGGATCGCATCGCGGTCCCCGAAACGGTCACCAAGTCACAGCCAAGAAACCCTGGGGCCGGCGTGGTGTCGTGGTTCTATTCTCCTTGTTGGAGGCACCCATGTCCCGTCGAGTGATGTCCGCTGCCGCTCTCGCCGTCGCCGCTGTCCTGGCCACGAGCCAATCCGCGATGGCCGAAATGTCCCGGCCCGTGATCTCCGCGTTCCGCGGCCAGCTCGTCGTCAGCCAGGACGAGCTGCCCGAGGGCAAGAACGACAAGGACACGATCGCGAAGATCAAGAAGGCGCAGGTCAAGGAGCTGACCGGCACCGCGTCGGATGACGTGACGTCGTGGACGTTCCACTACGCCGCGTTCCTGACGAAGACCGGCTCGAAGGAGCTGAAGATGCGCTTCATGAAGGGCAAGCAGCTCTCCGCCGACAAGCGCCTCGACGGCATCGATCCGAAGACGCCGGTCCTCATCGGTGACATCAACATCAACGAGGACGAAGGTCTCGCGAAGGGCAACACCTACACGATCGAGCTCGTGAATGGTTCCGATGCCGTGGTCGCGAAGACGACGCTTGTGATGAAATAGCACCCGCGGGTGCATGAACGATTCTGACGACGCAGCGAAGCCACGTTCTGCCGAAGAGGTAGCGGAGGCGCTTCGCCGCAGCGAGCACCATCTCGCAGCTGCCCAGCGCATCACTCATTGCGGCAGCTGGGAGCTCGATCTCGGAGACCTGTCCGATATCGACGGCAACTCACTCGTGTGGACCGACGAGGTGTTCCGCATCTTCGGCTACGAGCCCGGCGCGATCGCGGTCACGAACGAGAGCTTCTACCGCGCCGTTCATCCCGACGACCGCGAGCGAGTTCGCGCCGCGATCCACGCCGCGATCGAGACGGGTGCGCCCTGCTCGCTCGAGCACCGCGTGATCCGTCCTGATGGATCGGTCCGCTTCGTTCACGAGGAGTCCGAGCTCGTGTGCGACGCGTCCGGCCGTCCGATCCGCATGATCGGCACCGTGCAGGACATCACCGTGCAGCGGCACACCGAGGCGCAGCTCGTGTTCAGCGATCGCATGGCGTCGCTGGGGCAGATGGCCGGCGGCATCGCCCACGAGATCAATAACCCGCTCACCGCGGTCGTCGCAAACCTCGACCTGATCGCGCGCACGCTCAAGAAGATGGACGGCATCACGCCGGCGCTGCTCGAGCAGGTCGCCGATGCCGTCGAGGGCGCGGACCGCGTGCGCGAGATCGTCCGTGACCTGAGCGCGTTCGCGAAGGCCGACGAAGCGAAGACGGTCGTCGACGTGATCGCGGTGATCGAGTCATCGCTCCGGCTCGCGACGCACGAGCTCAAGCATCGCGCGAACGTCGTCCGCGACTACGCCGGCATCGTGCTCGTCGTGGGCAACGAGGCGCGCCTCGGTCAGCTGTTCTTGAACCTCCTCCGCAATGCCGCCGCCGCGATCGCGGAAGGCGACCCGGACAACCACGAGGTCCGGATCTCGGTGAAGACCGACGAGGCGCGCGGCCGCGTCGTCATCCGCGTCGCCGATACGGGCGCCGGCATCGCGCCGGAGCACCACGCGCGGATCTTCGAGCCGTTCTACACGACGAATCCCGGCGTCGGCACCGGCTTGGGCCTC
The DNA here is from genome assembly GCA_013368795.1 of Kofleriaceae bacterium. Classification (GTDB taxonomy): domain Bacteria; phylum Myxococcota_A; class Polyangia; order Haliangiales; family Haliangiaceae; genus JABFXX01. The sequence continues at coordinate 9,059 of JABFXX010000479.1, read as the reverse complement.
TCGATCTGCCAGCGCATCGTCAGCGCGCTCGGCGGGAAGCTGACATTCACGAGCGAGCTCGGGCGCGGCAGCGAGTTCGTCGTCGAGCTCGCCGCGCCGACGAACCTGCTCCGACCGCGCGGCATGCCTTCCGGATCGCGCCCGCCGCTCAATCGCCCGCGTCGCGCGCGCGTCCTCGTGATCGACGACGAGCCGCCGATCACGACCGCGCTCGAGCACCAGCTCGGTGAGTACCACGACATCACGACCGCGAACGAGCCGCTCGCCGCGCTCGAGCTCATCCGCGAGGACGCCGGCTTCGACGTGATCCTGTGCGACCTGATGATGCCGCGGTTGACCGGGCTCGACCTCTACAAGAGCCTCGACACCCCGCTCGCGTCGAAGATGGTCCTCATGACTGGCGGCGCGTTCCCCCACGAGCTGCGCGACCTGATGGCTCGCACGTCGGTCGCGACCGTCGTCAAACCGTTCGAGCTCGACGAGCTGTTGCGCGTGATCAGCGCCGTCATCGCGCGGCGGAATTAGAACGGGCTCGCAAGCTCGCCCTTAGCGCCGCTCGCCGGCCGGAGCCAGCCTCGCGAGCACCGCCGGATCGACCGCGGTGCCGGTGTCCTCGGAGCGCTTCACGATCGACGCCATCTCGTCGGCGATCATGCCGGCCTCGACCGCGCCGATGCCTTCGGTCACGCGCTCGTAGACCTCGGTCGCACGCTCGTCGATCCGCGCCTTGTCGTCGGCACCGACCTCGCCCGGCAGGTCGACGTGCAGCTCGCGCACGAGCATCTGCAGGCCCGCGGCGATCGGCAGAGCGAGCAGCGCGCCGAGGATGCCCGCGAGCGACGCGCCGACGAGCAGCGCGACGAGCACCATCGCCGGCGGCAGGCGCAATACGCGACCGTAGACGCGCGGCACGAGGATGCGACTCTCGAACTCCTGGTAGAGAATCATGATGCAGACGACGACGAGCGTCACCGTCAGGCCGTGTGGCGTCGCCGCGATCACGACCGGCGTGCTCGCGATGTAGCCGCCGACGAACGGGATGAGATCGGTCAGGCCCGCGAACAGCGCGATCGGCAGCGCGTTGTCAGCGCCGCTGATCGTCAGCAGGAGGAACACGAACCCGGTGATCGACGCCGACGTGATCAGCTGGCCGCGCATGTAGCCGCCGACGATGACCTTCAGCTCGAGCAGGATCCTCGCGAGCTTCACGTGGTGGTGGCGCGGCACGACCGCGTAGATCTGGCCCTTCGCGCGCACCGGATCGGCGAGCAGGTAGATCGCGAGGAACAGGGTCGAGATGCCGTAGCCGATGTACTCGAGCAGCTTCGTCGAGTAGCCGATCGCCTTCGCGCCCGCCGCCTCCGCGATGTTGTCGAGCGGCAGGTCGTTGACCGCGGAGATGAGCGACCTCGCCCAGCGATGGCCGTGCAGCTGCGCGACCAGGTCCGCGCGGTACTTCGGCGCCTTCTCGACGAGATCGAGCGCCTGCGCGATCAGCGGCGGGACCATCAGCAGCACGACGGCAGCGAGGCCGAGCGCCGCGGCGACAAACACGAGCACGAGCGCGCGGCCGCGCGGAAAGCCCTTGCGCTCGAGCCACGCGACGAGCGGGTCGAACGTGCCGACCAGGACGAGCGCGACGAGCACGATCTCGAGCACCGTCGTCAGCTGGCCGAGCAGCCATACGCCGGCGACGACGAGCAGGATCGTGAGGATCGTCCGCCGCGAGACCCCGATTTCGACCCGCGTCGTCGGTGCCGGATCGGGCGGCGTCGCGGTCATCTCGTGGGTGCGTAATGCGCGCCACGTGCCACGCGCAGGACTTCAGATCCGTGCGCGCGGCCCTACCCGATCGCCGTGCGTCCCCGCCACGCCGGGCGGTGTCGCCCGACTACTTGCCCGCGAGAACGCGCTTCGCGGCGTCCGCGACGTGCGCCGGCGTGAAGCCGTACTTCTCGAACACGATCTCGGCCGGTGCCGACGCGCCGAAGCGATCGACGCCGATCGCGATGCCGCGGTCGCCGATGTATTCGCGCCAGCCGAACGTCACGCCCGCCTCGACCGACACGCGCTGCCAGCGATCGCGCGGCAGCACCGACTCGCGATACGCCGCGTCCTGCTCGGCGAACAGCTCCCAGCACGGCATCGAGACGACGCGCGCGCTGATGTTCTCCTTCGCGAGCTGGTCACGCGCACCGAGCGCGAGCGCGACCTCCGAGCCCGATGCGATCAGGATGACGTCGGTGCCCTCGGCGAGCACGTACGCGCCGCGCTCGGCACCGGGCGCACCGGGCTGCGTGATCGTCGGCAGATCCTGGCGCGACAGCACGAGGCCCGTCGGGCCGTGGCTGCGCTGCATCGCGAACTTCCAGCCGACCATCGTCTCGTTGCCGTCGGCGGGGCGGTACACGTGGAGGTTCGGCATCGCGCGCAGCGACATCAGCTGCTCGACCGGCTGGTGGGTCGGGCCGTCCTCGCCGAGGCCGATCGAGTCGTGCGTCCACACGAAGATCGCCGGCATCTTGTTGAGCGCCGCGAGACGGACGCTCGGCCGCATGTAGTCGCTGAACACGAAGAACGTCGCGACGTACGGGCGAACGCCGCCGTGATAGAGCATGCCGTTGCCGATCGCGGCCATGCCGTGCTCGCGCACGCCGAACCGCAGGTTGCGGCCGGCGCCCAGGCGATCGTAGTCGCCGCCGGCGACGATCGTCTTCGTCGAGCCGCCGAGGTCGGCGTCGCCGCCGACGAGCCACGGCACCTTCGCGGCGAGCGCGTTCATCACCTTGCCGGACGCGACGCGCGTCGCGACGCTACCGGTGAACGACGGCAGGCCCTGGTCCCAGCCGGCCGGCAGCTGGTTGTTCATCGCGAGCTCGAGCTGCGCGGCGAGGTCCGGGTGCGCCGCCTTGTACGCGGCGAGCTTCTCGCGCCACTGCGCGTGGGCGGCGGCGCCGCGGCGCGGCCCCTCGGCGAAGTGCTGGCGGACCTCGTCGGGGACGAGGAACTTCGCGTCGGGATCCCAGCCGAGCGCCTTCTTCGTCGCGACGATCTCGGCGTCGCCGAGCGGCGAGCCGTGCGCCGAGCTCGTACCCGCCTTCTTCGGCGAGCCGTAGCCGATGGTCGTGCGGATGATGATGATCGAGGGCCGGTCGGTCTCGCCCTCGGCCGTCGTGATCGCCGCGTCGAGCGCGCCGAGGTCGGTGTCGCCGTTCTCGACGTGCTGGACATGCCAGTTCATCGCCGCGAACCGCGCGCCGACGTCCTCATCCATGACGAGCGACAGCGGGCCGTCGAGCGTGACGTGGTTCGCGTCGTACAGCCAGATCAGCTTGCCGAGGCCGAGGTGACCCGCGATCGACGCGGCCTCGAAGCACACGCCCTCCATGATGTCGCCATCGGAGACGAGCGCGTACGTGCGGTGATCGATGACCGTGTGGCCCGGGCGATTGAAGTACTGCGCGAGGTAGCGCTCGGCGATCGCCATGCCGACCGAGTTGCCGGCGCCCTGCCCGAGCGGCCCCGTCGTCGCCTCGACGCCTGGCGTCTCGAAGCACTCGGGATGGCCGGGCGTGTTGCTGTGCCACTGCCGGAAGTTCTTGATGTCGTCGAGCGACACCTCGTAGCCGGTCAGGTGGAGCAGCGAGTACAGCAGCATCGAGCCGTGGCCCGCCGACAGCACGAAGCGATCGCGATCGAACCACTTCGGCGACTTCGGGTCGTGCTTGTAGTGGCGCTGCCACAGCACGTAGGCCATCGGCGCTGCACCCATCGGCAGTCCGGGATGTCCCGAGTTCGCCTTCTGTACGGCATCAATCGAGAGCGTTCGAATCGTGTTGATCGACAGCGTCGGGAGGTCGGTCGTCATCGGCGAGCGGACCCTAGCACGCCGGTACGATGCCCGACGCGCTCCCGCCGGCCCTGGATCGGCACGTTTCCGACGGTATCCGGAGGGTCGGCGACCGATGAGGACGGGTCAGGCAGGCTCGAGCTCGACGACGAACCGCGCGCCCGGATCTGCGTGCTCGAACCACACGCGGCCGCCCATCGCCTCGACGTGGCTCTTGACGATCGCGAGGCCGAGGCCCGTGCCGCCCTGCTCGCGGCTGCGCCCCGCATCGACGCGGAAGAACCGCTCGAAGATGCGCTCCTCGTTGCCCTGCGGGATTCCCGGGCCCGCGTCCTCGATCGTCAGCCGCACGCGACCGTCGATCACCTGGGCACGTACCGCGACGCGGGTGTCGTTGCCGTACTTGACCGCGTTGTCGACGAGGTTCTGCACGACATGCTCGAGGCCCTCGCGCGTCGCGAGCACCGCGAGCGAGACCGGCACGTCGGTCTCGATCTGCGCGCTCGGCTTCACGCCCTTCGCGGTCCGCACCGCATCGTCGACGACCTCGGCGAGCTCGATCGGACCGCGGTCGACGACGCGGGTCGCGCGGCCGCCGAGCTGATCGAGGACGAGGAGGTCGGTGACCATGTCGGAGATGCGGCGCGCGTTGCGATGGATCGTCGTGATGAACTCCTTCGACGTCTCCGGATCGACCTTGCCGGACAGCAGGGTCTCGGCGTAGCCGGAGATCGAGGTCACCGGCGTGCGCAGCTCGTGCGCCGCGTTGGACAGAAACTCGCGACGGACCGCCTCGAGCGCGCGCATCCGCGTGATGTCGTAGAGCACGACGATGACGTCGGTCGAGCGCAGCGGACGTGCGCTCGCGCGAACGGTGCGGCCGACGAGCTCGAGCTCTTCCTCGGGCGGCTCGCCGCTGCGCGCCTTGGCGACGAGCGCGGCGATCGCGGGCGGCAGCGAGTCGCCGATGAGAGGCCTGGCCGCGGCGTTCGCGAACTCGATCTTGCCGTCGGGATCGACGACGAGCACGCCCTCGACGAGGCCGCCGACGACACCGGACAGGAGGTCGCGCTGCTCGGTGAGCTCGCTGATGTTCCTCTTCACCTCGCCGGCCATGTGCATCATCGTGCGCGCGAGGACGCCGAGCTCGCCGCCCGCCTCGACGGCGGCCTTCGGTGCCTCGACGTCGTAGTTGCCAGTCGCGAGCGTCTCGGCGGTGCGCGTCATCGACTGGATCGGACGGGTCACGGCGCGAACGAAGATCCACGACAGGAACAGCGCGCCGAGGAAGCCGAACCCGAAGCCGACGATGAGGCGGTTGCGCATGCGCGCGCGGGTCTCGATGATCTCGCCGAGCGGCACCGCGAGCCGGATCACGCGACCGGCCGCCGCGGGAACCGCGACGAGATACTGGCGCGGCTCGTCGGGGCGCAGCTGGCGGACCGCGCGCGCGTCCTTGCCCTTGCGCGCCTGCGAGACCTCCCACGCGGGACCGATCGGCTGGCCGACGATCGACGGGTCCTCCGAGTCGCCCTCGACGATGCCGTTGTCGGCGATGATCGTGAGGCGCGTGCCGGTGACGCCGGCGAGCCGTGGCGTCAGGCGATCGACGTGGCCGGCGATCGTCAGCCAGGTCGCGACCGCGCGGCCCTGATCGGACATGCGCTTGTCGAGCGCGCTGAGGAGGTCGTCGGCGAGCGTGCGCTCGATCCAGTACAGCGTGCCCGCGCCGACCACGACGACGAGCACGAGGAACAGCGAGAGCAGCCGGTTGCGAAGCGAGCTCCGCACTATGCGTTGTCGCGCTTGGCCCGGTAGCCGAAGCCGTGCACCGTCTCGATGACGTCGGCGGCCGGACCGAGGCTGACGCGCAGGCGGCGGACGTGAACGTCGACGGTGCGCGTGTTGATGTCGCCGCGCATCTCCCAGACCTGCTCGAGCAGCTCCTCGCGCGAGAACACGCGGCCGGGATCCGAGACGAGCAGCTGGAGCAGCTTGTACTCGAGCGGGCGTAACACGGTCGGCGCGCCCTGGATGCGCACGTCGTGCGTGACCGGATCGAGCTCGATCGGGCCGACGCGGATCGCGGCGCCGGTGCTCTGCGTGCCGCGCGCGCGTCGCTCGGCGAGCCGGTTCGCGAGCGCGGTCACACGCAGCACGACCTCGCGGACGACAAACGGCTTCACGACGTAATCGTCGGCACCGACTTCGAGGCCCAAGATCCGATCTTCGGCCTCGCCTTTTGCGGTCAGCATGAGCACGCCGGTGTCGGCGAGCTTCGGGTCGCTTCTGATGTCCTTGCAGACCTCGTAGCCGGACGTGTCGGGCAGCATCAGATCGAGGACGATCACGTCGGGCGCGTTGTTTCGCGCGAACGTGATTCCCTCGCCGCCTGTTGCAGCGGTGTGAACGATGTAACCGGCTTGTTGCAAGTTGAACTCGAGCAGTCGCGCCACGTCGCGCTCGTCTTCGATGATGACCACTCGCCGTTCCATTGGTCCGTTATACCCCGATTGAACAGGCGGTGGGCTTGGGCTTACGCTCGACGCATGCGCCGCACGACCGTCGTATTCGCGCTCGTCGTCTCGCTCGTTGCCGTCGCGTGTAGCAAGAAGGACGGTGCGAAAGAAGGGTCCGGAAACCAGACGTCGGTGCGCGTCGCCGCCGCGTCGGACCTCGCGAAGGCGTTCAACGAGGTCGGTGCTGCGTTCGCCAAGAAGACCGGCATCACGCCGTCGTTCGACTTCGGATCGAGCGGCCTGTTCGCGAAGCAGATCGAGCAAGGCGCGCCGTTCTATCTCTACGCCGCCGCGAACAAGTCGTTCGTCGATCAGGTCGTGAAGAGCGGCAAGTGCGATGCGTCGACCGCACAGCTCTACTCGCGCGGCCGCCTCGTGATGTGGGGCAAGAACGGCACGCCGATGAAGATCGAGGAGCTCGCCGATCCGAAGTACAAGCGCATCGGCATCGCGAACCCCGAGCACGCGCCGTATGGCAAGGCGGCCGTCGAATCGATGCAGAAGGCCGGTATCTATGACCAGGTGAAGGACCGCCTCGTCCTCGCCGAGAACGTCCTCGCCGCGGCGACCTACGCGAAGGAGGGCTCGGTCGACGTGTCGTTCTTCGCGCTGTCGCTCGCGATCGCGAACAACACCGAGAGCTACGTCCAGATCGCACCGGACCTCCACACGCCGCTCGAGCAGACGATGGTCGTATGTGGCAAGGGCGCCGAGGCGGACGCGGCCCGCGAGCTCGCAGGCTTCATCGTCGGCGACGAGGGTCGCGCGATCATGGAGAAGTATGGCTTCTCGACGACGGGCGTCGCGTCGCAGCCGAAGTAAGCTGCACGGGTGAAGTACAGGCCCGAGACCCTCGCCGCGAAGGCGATCGATGCAATCGACGACGCGACCGGCGCGATCGTGCCGCCGATCCACCTCGCGACGACCTACGCGCGTGACGCCGACTACAAGCTGATCGGCGATCGCGACTACACGCGCGACAAGAATCCGACGCCGGTTGCCGCCGAAGAGCTCCTGGCAGCTCTCGAGCGCGGCGCGAAGGCCGCCGTGTTCTCGTCGGGTATGGCGGCCGCGACCGCGGTGTTCCGCTCGGTCTGCAAGCCGGGCGACCACATCGTCGCGCCGAGGGTCGGCTACTACGCGCTGCGCGGCTGGCTCGAGCGCTGGGCTGCGAAGTGGCGCGTCGATGTCGACCTGGTCGACATGACCGACCTCGCCGCGGTGCGCGCAGCGATGCGGCCGACGACGCGGCTCGTGTGGATCGAGACGCCTGCGAACCCGACGTGGGATGTCACCGACATCGCCGCGGTCGCCGCGATCGCGCATGGCAACGGTGCGCTCGTTGCGGTCGACTCGACGTGCGCGACACCGGTACACACGCGACCGCTCGAGCTCGGCGCCGACCTCGTCATGCACTCGGCGACGAAGTACCTCGCCGGTCACTCCGACGTGCTCGCCGGCGCGGTCGTCACGCGCAACGTCGACGATACGTGGCGCGAGATCATGACAACGCGCGCGACCGAGGGCGCGGTGCTCGGTCCCGTCGACGCGTGGCTGCTCCTCCGCGGCATGCGCACGCTGTTCGTCCGCGTCGAGCGCCAGAGCCGGACCGCGCTATCGCTCGCGTCGCGGCTGGCGGCCCTCCCCGGTGTCACGGTCTGCTACCCCGGGCTGCCCTATCATCCGCAGCACGCGGTCGCGGCGCGGCAGATGACCGGCGGGTTCGGCGGCATGATGTCGGTCCGGCTCGCGAAGGATCCGCTCGAGGTCGTGAAGAAGCTGCGCGTCTGGCTGCCCGCGACTTCGCTCGGCGGCGTCGAGAGCCTCGTCGAGCACCGCGCGAGCGTCGAGGGTCCGGCGAGCCCGACGCCGAGGGACCTGTTGCGCCTCTCGGTCGGCCTCGAGCACGAGGACGATCTGTTCGCCGACTTCGCGGAGGCGGTGTCGTGAAGCTCCGGGTCGCGACGTGCAAGACGCTCCCCGAGGTCGACGCCGACGAGGCGCCGCTCGCCGCCGCGCTCGCGAACGCCGGCATCGATGCCCAGCTGCTCGCGTGGGATGATCCGAGCGTCGATTGGGACGCAAAGGTTCCGACGATCATCCGCTCGACCTGGAACTACGCGCTGCAGGTCGACGCGTTCCTCGCGTGGGTCGAGCGCGCGGCCCGCGCTGCGCCGCTGCTCAACCCGCCCGACGTCGTCCGCGGCAACGTCCGCAAGCGCTACCTGCTCGACCTCGCGGCGCGCGGCGTGCCCGTCGTGCCGACGACGCTCGTCGAGCGCGGCCAGACGCTCGACGTGCCGAGCGAGCGCGTCGTCATCAAGCCGGAGATCGGCGCGGGCTCGCTCGACACCAAGGTCTTCGCCGCCGGCGACCGCACTGCCCTCGACCACCTCGCGATGATCACGTCGCGCGGCGCCGCGCTCGTCCAGCCGTACGTCGCGTCGGTCGATGACTACGGCGAGCGATCGATCATCTGGATCGACGGCGAATTCACCCACGCGATCCGCAAGACGCCGCGGTTCTCCGGCGACAACGAGCGCATCGACGGACCGTTCCCGATCGCCCCCGAGGAACGCGCGGTCGCCGAGGCCGCGCTCGCGCCGTATGTCGATCGCATCCTCTACGGCCGCTGCGACATGGCGCGCGATGCCTCGGGACAGCCGATGATCATGGAGCTCGAGCTCGTC
>JABFXX010000024.1 GCA_013368795.1 Kofleriaceae bacterium | reverse complement strand
CGCCCGATCTCGACGAGCCGAACATCGAGCTCGATCCGACCGACCTGCCCGCCGGCGCCGACTCGGGCCTCCTCCTGCACGATCTGTTCGAGCACGTCGAGCTCCAGACGCTGCGCGACGCCGCGACCGCCGAGGCGTGGCACGCCGATCCCGAGATCGCGCAGCTCGTCGCCGACAAGGCGCGCGAGCGCGGCATCGCCGAGGTCTACCTGCCCCACGCGGCGCGCGTCGTTCACGCGACGCTGACCCAGCCGCTCGCGCTCGTCGACGGCAGCACGCTGCCCCCGCTCGTCGACGCGACCGCGTTCGCGCGCGAGCTCGAGTTCACGTACCCGATCCCGGGCGGCGCGACCGCGCAGCCCAAGGGTCTCGTGAAGGGCTTCATCGACGTGCTGTGCGCGTACGGCGACGACCTCTGGGTGCTCGACTACAAGAGCGACCTCCTGCTCGGCCCCGATTTCGCGACCGCGGCCAAGGCGCGCGCGAAGGAGCACTACTCGATCCAGGCGCGGCTCTACGCGCTCGCCGCCGACAAGCTGCGCGGCGGCCGCCGCTTCGCCGGCCTCTTGTTCGCGTTCGTCCGCTACGGTGTCGTCGTGCCGATGCCCGTCGACGACTCGCACCTCGCGCAGTGGTCGACGTGGCTCGCGAACCTGCGCACGGAGATCCCGCGATGACCGTCTCGCTCCACCCACGCGGCACGCTGCGCGCGAAGTTCGCGCCGGTCGGCGAGACCGCCGAGATGTTCCGCCGGCTCGGCATCGGCGCGAAGCGCTGCGACCTCGGCGACGAAGGCCTCTACCTCGCCGAGGAGATCGTCGCGGCCGATCGCTGGCTCAACGGCTCGGATCCCGAGGCGCTCGGCATCCTCGTGCTCGCGCTGATGATCGCGCAGCGCCAGGGCTCGAGCCGCCTGCCGCTCGATCCGAAGGGTCGCCTGAAGACGCTCGTCGGCGAGATCCTGCGCGTCGCCGAGGTGAGCCTCGACGTGCCGCGCGTCGTCAAGCGCATCACCTCGCTGACCGCGACGCCGAGCTTCAACTCTGTCATCGGCATCGGTGGGGCGCGCCTGCCGCTCGTCGTCGAGGACGGCTGCCTCTACACCGAGCGCTCGCGCTACCTCGAGCAGCGCGTCGCCGATCGGCTCGCCGCTCGCCTGCGCGCGCAGCGTGATGTCGACGTCGCGGCGATCCTCGCCGATCTCACCGCGCGGCCCGGCACCGGCACGCTCTCCGCCGAGCAGATGCGCGCGGTCGAGCTCGCGCTGTCGGGCTCGCTCACGGTCGTCACCGGCGGCCCCGGCACCGGCAAGACGCTCGTCGCCGCCGCGATCGTCCGCGGCTTCGCGCGGCTCGGCGTGCCACCGGTCCAGATCGCGCTCGCCGCGCAGACCGGCAAGGCCGCAAACCGGCTCACCGAGGTGATCGGCCAGCAGCTTCGCCACGTCGCGTCTCCCGCCGATGCCGACAAGCTGCTCGCGGCGTCGCCGCCGTCCGCGCAGACGCTGCACCGCCTGCTCGGCTATCGCGGCGACGGCTTCGCCCACCACGCGAAGAGCCCACTGCCGATCGGCGCGCTGATCATCGACGAGGCCTCGATGATCGATCTCGAGCTGATGGATGCCGTGCTCGACGCGCTTCCCGCGCACGTGCCGCTCGTCCTCGTCGGCGACGCGCACCAGCTGCCCGCGATCGACGCCGGCCAGATCCTCGCCGACCTCGCGCAGCCCGACGATGTCGCGAGCCACCGCGTCGGCATGCTCGAGCACAGCTTCCGCATGAGCACCGACGATCCGGGCGGTCGCGCCGTCTATCAGGCCGCGCGCGCGATCCACGCCGGCGACGCGCACAAGCTCACCGACAAGACCGCCCTCGCCGTCCATCGCACGCCGGGCACGCTCGCGTGGCGAGGTGCCGAGTGGGTCGAGCCCGGCGACAAGCCGCTCGAGACGGTGCACGAGGTCGCCAAGACGCTGTGGCACCACTTCGACGGTCCGCGCGCGCAGCAGCTCGCGAACGGCACCGTGTTCCGATTCGTCGACGGCCGCATCGCTCCAGAGCAGGAGAAGGAGCTGCTCGAGCTGTGGAACCTGCTCGGCCGCGCGCGCATCCTCACGGTCACGCGCGGCCTACCGACCGGCTCGATCGCGCTCAACGCATTCGTCCACGACCTCGCGCTCGACTCGATGACGGTCACCGGCCGCCCCGAGTTCGTGCCCGGCGAGCCGGTGATGATCACGGCGAACGACTACCAGCGCGGTCTGTTCAACGGCGATCAGGGCATCATCGTCCGCGCCGACGAGGGCGCAGGCGGCCATCGCTATCGCGCGGTGTTCCGCGTCTACGGCCAGCTCGTGCCGTTCGCGATCGAGGCGCTGCGCGACCGGCTCGAGCTCGCGTGGGCCCTCACCGTCCACAAGAGCCAAGGCTCCGAGCTCGACGCGCTCGCGCTCGTGCTCCCCGAGGAGGAGAACCTCCCACTGCTCACGCGCGAGCTGCTCTACACCGGCGTCACCCGCGCGCGGCATTCCGCCGTCCTCGTCGGCTCGAAGCAGGCGATCGTCGCAGCAGGCAAGCGCGTCGCGCTCCGCCACTCGGGGCTCGCAGCTCGGCTGCGCGCTATGCTGCGCGCGTGACCGCACCCTCCTCCTGTCCTCACACCGAGCGCAAGGAGGGCGTCTGCGTCGTCTGCGGAGATTGCCTGCACGAGGTCATCCTCAACGGTGCGTGCTTTCTGTGCGGCACGACCGAGCTCGATCCGGTCGCGCTGTCTCCGAAGAAATCGGGTCTGATCGCGCCGGAGAAGCTCGTCCGCAAGAAGTGACGTATCGTCAGGGGAATGGGTGAGCTCGAGCTGCAGCGCTGCGTCGTGAAGCTATTCACGGTCGTCAAGGAACCGAACTACTACAAGCCCTGGGAGCTCGCGTACCAGCACACGTCGGGCGGATCCGCCTGCATCATCGAGGGAAACCGGATCCTCACGAACGCGCACGTCGTCGCGTATCAGATGTTCGTCCAGGCGCAGAAGCCCGGTGACACGAAGAAGTACACCGCGCGCATCCTTCACGTCGATCACGACACCGAGACGGCGCTGCTCACCGTCGACGATCCGAAGTTCTTCGAGGGCACGATCCCGGTGACGTTCGGCGAGCTGCCGCCGCGCAACGCGAAGGTCACCGTCTATGGCTTCCCGGTCGGCGGCGACGAGCTGTGCATCACCGCCGGCGTCGTGTCGCGCATCGAGGTCCGCACGTACACCCACTCGCAGCGCAATCTGCTCGCGCTTCAGACCGATGCCGCGATCAACCCCGGCAACAGCGGCGGTCCCGTGTTCATGGGCGGCGAGCTGATCGGCATCGCGTTCCAGTCCTACAAGCGCAAGGACCTCGAGCGCGCCGGCTACGTCGTGCCGACGCCGGTCATCCGCCACATGCTCGAAGACCTCGAGGATGGCCGCATCGACGGCGTCCCCGATCTCGGCATCTACTGGCAGAAGGTCGAGGCGACCGCGCTGCGCGAATACCTCGGCCTCGCCGAGGACGAGACCGGCGTCCGCGTGTCGCGCGTGCTCTACGGCTCGAGCGCGCACGGTGTGCTCGAGGTCGACGACGTCATCACCTCGATCGAGGGCACCGCGGTCGCGTGCGACGGCAGCGTGCCGATGCGCGATCGCGATCGCGTCCGCTTCGAGTACCTGATCGCGCGCCACCAGGTCGGCGACACGATCGACCTCGGCATCCTGCGCGCCGGCAAGCCGCTACGCGTCCGCGTGACGCTGCAGAAGTACGTCGCGCTCGTCGCGCCGCCGCAGCCCGATCGCCGGCCGTCGTTCTTCGTGTTCGGCGGGCTCGTCTTCACCGTGCTCTCGCACGACTACATGCACGACTGGGAGTGGGCGAAGGAGCACCACCGCTACGTCAACTACTACTACGAGGTGATGCCGAGCGAGCGCCGCAAGGAGGTCGTCATCGTCCACTCCGTGCTCGCGCACGAGTTGAACCTCGGCTACCACCAGGTCCAGGGCGCGGTCGTCGAGCGCATCAACGGCGTCGACATCACCGAGCTCCGCGATGTCGTTCGCGCCGTCGGTCTGCCCGCCGGCAAGTTCCACGTCATCGAGACCGACTTTCACGGCTCGCGTCGCGCGTCGTTCTCGTCGGACTTCCATCACTCGTACGGGACGCGGATCGTGCTCGACGCCGCCAAGGCCGAGGCCGCGCACAAGGCGATCCTCGAGCAGCATGGCGTGCCCAGCGATCGCTCCCCCGATCTGCGCTGATTCGCGCAGTTAGGCGATTTCGTGCGACCGCGGCCTGCCCCGCGGCTCGTCTCGTCGTGACTCGCTACGACCGGCTCTGGGAACCCGCCCTGCTCGCGATCGCCGCTCTGATCGTGCTCGTCGGCACGAGCTATTGCTAGAACCGACGATCGCCGGCGGCCGCCATCAGCTCGCGGGCGCGCGCGAGCTCCTCGGGATTGGCATCGGCGGGACGACGCGCACCGATCGAGATGGCGCGCTCGAGCGTCTTGCGTGCGGCGGCCTTGCGGTCGAGCGACAGCTGCATCTGCGCGAGCTCGACGAGCGCACCGACGAGCCGCGACTCGCCGTCGGCGCCGGTCTTGTCGAGGATCGCGAGCGCGCGCTCTTGCTCGGCGATCGCGTCGACGTAACGCTCGGCGAGCGCGAGCACCGTCGCGATGTCGCGGCGCGCGCCCGAGGCATCGAGCGTATCGGGACCGCTCGTCGCCTCGAGGATCGCGAGGGCGCGGCGATCGGCGTCGAGCGCAGCGTCCCAGTGCTCCTGCAGCTGCTCGAGCGAGCCGATGTTGCCGGCGATCGCGGCGCGCACCGGATGCATGTCACCGTAGACGCGCGCGAACACGGCATCGGCCTTGTCGAGGCGAGTGCGCGCCTCGGCGTAGGCCTGCCTGTCCATGAGGATGCTGCCGAGCGTCATCTCGGCGCCTGCGGTGGACGGATGCTCCGCGCCCAGCGCGCTCTCGAAGATCTCGAGCGTGCGCCGCGATGCCGCGAGCGCCTCGTCGATCTTGTTCTGCGCGCGCAGGATCTGGGCGTACGTGCCGTACGCCGCGCCGAGATGCGGATGCTGCGGGTGCAGTGCGAGCTCGAGGAGATCGACGCCCTGCTTCGCCATGCGCTCGGCCTCACCGAGCCGGTTCTCGTCGACGAGGATCTGCGCCTCGGTGACGGCGAGCTCGCCCTCCAGCACGCGGTTGCCGCCGCCCAGGCGCGATAGCTTCGCGCGCGCGAGGCCGATGTAGCGATGCGCCGCCGCGTAGTCGCGGTGCGTGGTGCCGGCCATGTTGGCCAGCGCGGCGTAGGCGCTCGCGACGTCGCGATCGCGACCGATCGACTCGCCGAGCGCGACCGCATCCTCGAGCGTGCGCTCGACGTCGGGCAGCTCGAGATCGGCGGCGACGTTGCCGAGCGCGATCAGCACGTCGAGCTCGAAGTGGCGATCGCCGGCAGCGTGCGCTTTCGCGGCGAGCGCGCGGAACGCGGGGACGCTCTCCTGATAGCGACCGCCATCGGCGAGCCCCTTCGCGCGCTCGAGCTCGGCGGCGAACACGGGGTCCGGCGCGGGCCGGCGCGCCTGCGCGAGCAGCTGCTGGAGGTCGTCGCACGGCATCGTCTCGGAGATGCCCCACGCCGCGCTCGGAGCCCGCGCGACGACGGACGCGTCGGGATGCGCGAGTTGATCGACGAGCGCTGCGAGCTCGCGCGTGTGCGTCGCGAGGCACGTCCTGCGCGCCGCCGAGAGCTCGGGCGAAGCATCGCGGCGCTTGCACGACTCGACCGTCCGCGCCGCGAGGAGATCACGGTACGGGCCGAGGACCTTGATCGTGTGGGCGTAGGCGCTCGGCGCGATCGGCGAGCCGGTCGCGAGGAACTGGGTGCTGATCGCGGTCTCGAGCGGCGTCGTCAGGATGCTGCGGACGCCGGTCGCCTCGGCATCGCACGCCGCGACCCGCGCGCGCTCGCGGAACGCGACGAGCCCGTAGGTGCCCGCGGCACCGGCGAGCACGACACCCGCGAGCGCCGTCGCGATCCAGCGCGTCTTGCGCGACCGCGCGGCATCGCGGAGTGCGGCGAGCAACGCCGGCATATCTGCGAACCGCGCGGCGGGTTCGAGCGAGAGCCCGCGCTCGAGCACCTTGCGCACGCGGGCGGGCACGGCTGACTTCGCGGGCGCAGCGAGGACGTGCGCGCGGATCGATTCTTCGAGCGCGGCGAGCGTCGTGCCACCGAATGGGCGCTTGCCGTAGAGGCACTCCCACGCGACGACGCAGAACGCGAACTGATCGCTGCGTGCATCGACGACGTCGCCCGCGAGCTGCTCCGGCGCCATGTACGCGGGCGTGCCGAGCAGCGCGCCGGTCTGGGTCAACGGCGTCTCGGCAAGCGCGGCCTTCGGCGCTTCGCCGCTCGGCGACGCACCGACGCGCGCGAGGCCGAAGTCACCGACGCGCGGCCGGCTGTCCTCGCCGACGAGCACGTTCTCCGGCTTGAAGTCGCGGTGGACGAGACCCGCCGCGTGTGCCGCCGCGAGTCCCTGGCCGACCTCGCCGAGCAGTGCGACGGTCTCGCGCCATGCGCGCGGCTTCGCGGCGAGCCAGCCGCGCAGCGTCTCGCCGCGCACGTACTCCATCGCGACGTAGAGCCGATCCTCGACGGTCGCGACCTCGAACACGGTGACGACGTTCGGGTGCGCGAGCTTGGCCATCGCGATCGCCTCGCGATGCAACCGATCGCTCGCCGAGCCCACGCGATGGTGGAGCTTCAGCGCGACGTCGCGACCGAGCGTGCGGTCATGCGCGAGATAGACCGTGCCCATGCCGCCGCGACCGAGCACCGCCTGGATCGCGTAGCGATCGTCGAGCGCGACATCGAGCGTTGGCACCAGCGCGTCGCTGATGCTGCCGCCCTCCTGCGGCGTGCCGACGGCGAGCGTGCGCGCGGTCAGCGCGGCGGCGACGACCTTGCGGCAGTGATCGCACGAATCGATGTGCACCTCGAGCTCGGCAAACATCGCCGGCTCGAGCTGATGCTCGGCCATCGCCGCGAGCGTGTTGTCGTCGGGACAGGACACTAGAACCGCTTGCGCAGGCGCGCCTCGACGATCGGCGCCGGATCGAATCCGGTCGCGGCTTCGATCGCGTCGATCATCTCCTGCATGCTCGCCGGCTTCGTCTTGTGGGCCTTGTAGAAGGCACCGAGGATCTCGTCGAGCTTGTCGGCGCCGACCTTCGCAGCGACGTCCTTGTAGAAGAACGCGCCCTGCATGTACGGCAGGTTCGTGAACAGCTTGTCGCGCAGGATGTCGATCTGGTTGCAGCCGGTCGGCCACGCGGGCGCACCGCCCTCGGCGATCGCGGCGTCGAGCTCGTCCTGGTACTCCGCCCACACGCGCGCCTCGGCCTGGCTGCCGGCGACCTTGCCGAGTGCGCGCGCCGCGAGATAGCTGACCGTGCCCTCGGAGAGCACGAAGTCCTCCCAGCACTTCAGGCGAACGCCGTCGCCGAACCAGCCGTGCGCGGCCTCGTGCACGTGCGTGACCTCGTCGCTCATCGCGTCCTTCGCGACGTGCCAGTACGGGTGATGCTCCATCCCGCCGTACATGCCCTCGCCCCACACGACCGACACCGATGCGACGTCGTGACCGAACGCGTACGGGCCGAGCGTCTGCTCGAACCAGTCGAACGCCAGGGCGAGGTGCTTCGTGCCGGCCAGCGCCGCGGTCTGCCCGCCGGGCAGCCAGTACGTCGACACGGTCGTGCCTGCCGTCGTCGTGCCGAGTGGGTTCTTCGTGTACGCGCCGACCGCCCAGGCGAGCATGTAGGGTGGGGAATCGGCGTCGATCGACTCGGGATAGATGGCCTGCTTGCTCGCCGGAACTCCGTCGAGCGACAGCGTGAACTGCGTGCCATCCGAAGGCTGGCTGTGGCAGGGGAACAGGTTGCCGCAGAAGTACGGCCACAACACGGTCGATCCGCCGGGCAACAATCCATCAGCGTTGTCGTGCTGCGTGAAGCTGTACTCGACAACGAGCTTGCCGAGCACGTTCGAGACGAGCAGCTTGCCGTCCGCGATCTTGTAGCGTCGGTTGCCGCGCGAGTCGGTGACCTTCTTG
>JABFXX010000294.1 GCA_013368795.1 Kofleriaceae bacterium | reverse complement strand
GAGATGGCCAGCGTCGGGTTTGTGCCGACGTCGAAGACGGTAGCGTCGCAACGAGAGGTCGACATTAATCGCGAGTAGTCGGGCAAGGGGGTCGGCCCCAGCTAGAGCTCGCAACGCATGATCGCTCACCTGACGTCCACGGCGCAGACTCGCCGTCATCGCGGCGGTCCGTCGAGTCAGCGCCCGGTGCGTCGGATTACTGCGGAAATCAAAGAGCTCGTCACGGCGACCTCGATCTTCTCGCACGCGACGCACGAGCGCCGACCTGAAGCTTTCGAGAGCGGTGCCGAAATCGAAGTTGTAGCGTCGCAACGAGAGCTTGCGCAGGCCGACGAGGAGATCAGAGTAGAGCACTTCGTCAGAGCGCGCCGCGCATGAGCGCCGCCATTGCGACCGCGAGCGTCGCGACGAGACTCGCTGTCATCATCACCAGCGCGGCTGGCACCGCCGCGGCACTGGGGGCAAAGGCGGCCGCACGACCAGCGACACGCAGGCCAACGCCGAGCGCGATCTGGATGACAGCTGCCGTCACGAGCCACGGCACAGCAAGCTTCACGGCCGCAGGAACGAGGTAGCCGAGTGAGGTGAGGACCGTCGTTCGTGCACCGCCGAACGCGGGAATCGACGCGTGACTCTCGACGATCGCGCGCATGACGGCGACATGGCCGTCGATGCCGACGAACACGGCCGCCGCAAGGATGCCGAACAGGAGCGAGTACGTGCCCTGTGCCTTGCCCGTGGCTGCGAGGTCGACGAGCCGGCCTGCCGCTGCGGCGGCGAGCAGTGGCATGGCACCGAGCACGCCGAGCGCG
Source organism: Kofleriaceae bacterium (assembly GCA_013368795.1). Taxonomy (GTDB): domain Bacteria; phylum Myxococcota_A; class Polyangia; order Haliangiales; family Haliangiaceae; genus JABFXX01. The sequence continues at coordinate 7,362 of JABFXX010000294.1, read as the reverse complement.
GCCCCGATCGCCACCTCGCTGATCGCAACGACCCACGATGGCTCGAGGCCGATGTGCGATGGCGCGATCATGACGGCAGACCACAGACCGAGCGTCACGGCGAGCGCAGCCGACGCGATGCGCGGGATCCCACCGACGAGCGTCGTCAGGACGAGAATCGCAGCGATGCCGCGTAGCGCGAGTACGACGAGCGTCATCGCGTCGCCCGCCGCGCGACGACCGTCACGTGTTCCGGTTCTGCGGCAACCGTCGGCGCGTCTCGGCGCGCGCAACGATGGTCGCGGAAATCATGTCCCACGTGGGACGTCGCCACGGCTGCCTTCGCGCGTTCCGGATCCGCCGCAAGCATCGTCGCGTCCAGGGTCGCGTAACGGCGGCCGTCGCGGAGGTCGCGTCCCAGGCGGGACATCGGTGCGCGAGACGAGATCATCGCGAGCCGCACTTGTTGGGCGTGATCATCCCGCGCCGATCGATGTGATCAGCGGCCACAGGCGATGGGCGAATGTCACGAGCTGCGCGCCGATCGCCGGTGCGAACAGCACGATCGACGCGCCGACCGCCGCGACGCGCGGCACGAGGCCGACCGCCGGATCCTGGATCTGCGTGAACGCGGCCAGGAGGCCCGTCAGCACACCTGCAATGAGAGCGGCGACGAGGATCGGCGCCGCGAGCAAGAGCGCGAGCAGGAAGCCTTCGCGGATCACGGCAACGAGACTCGGTGTCACGCCGACCTCCTCCTGCGCACGCGATATGCGCTGCTGTGCGGCACGTGCGCGCGACCGTCGCTGACGTTGGCCGCGAGCACGGTCACGCGTATCCCCGCAGCAAGGCGTCGAGCAGGAGGCGCCAGCCGTCGACCGCGACGAAGAGCACGAGCTTGAGCGGCAGCGCGACGGTCTGCGGCGACGTGGTCTGTAGACCGAGCGACGCGAGGCCGAGCGCGACGACAAGATCGATCACGAGGAACGGCACGAAGATCAGGATCGCGATCGCGAACGCCTCGCGGAGCTCGGTCGTGATGAACGCGGGCGCGAGAACCCACATCTCGTCGCCGCGCGTCTGGTTGCCCATCTTCTTCGCGAGCTCCTGGAACGTCAGGCGGTCGGCATCGCGCGTGTTGCGCGAGAGGAAATCGCGCAACGGCCCGAGACCACGCTCGATCGCGTCGAGCTGCGGCCGGTACTGCGCGGGCACGAGCGTCCGCAGCGCCTCGTCGACCGACATCATCGGCGCGTCCGGTCCTGCCGTCGCATCACGTCCGGTGGTTGCGCTGGCCGTCGGCGCGGGCACGGTCGCGCCCTGCGTGGCCGGCTGTGGGGGCGCTGGCTGCGCTGGCTGCGCTGGCTGCGCTGGCTGCGTCGGCACGGTCGCGCCCTGCGTGGCCCCCTTCGGCGCCGGCTGACTCGCGGCTGCCTGCGCCATGTGCACCGCGACCGGCGCCATCACGAAGAACGTCAACACGAGCGACAGGCCCGTGACGACGAGCCCGGATGGCGCATCGGGCGCGCCGATCGCGTTGCGCAAGAGCGACAGCACGACCGACAGCTTCACGAAGCTCGTCAGGGTCAGGATGACGAGCGGCACGATCGCGACGAGCGCGAGCAGCGCCGCGTTCTCGATCCCGCTCATGACTCGCTGCTCGGGCGCTCGCCCGCGCTATCAGCGTCGGGCGCGGGTGCGCCGCCGCCGCGTCGCTTGAGCCACGCCTGGCGCACGAGGTCGCCGAATGTCGGACGCGCCTCGACGCGCGAGCGGACGGCACTCGCGTCGAGCTCGGAGAGGACCGAGAGGCCCATCTCGCTCGTTCCGACGAGCAGCGTCTTGCCCGCGACCTCGACGACGTAGAGGCTGCGCCGCGGCTCGAGCGGCACGCGCGCGACGACGTCCATGAGGTGCGTGCCCCTCGCCCGCCCGGTGGATAGGAGACGACCGAACAAGCGCACCGCGACGAACGCGGCGATGCAGACGGCGCCCAGGACGAGCAGAGAGGTCACGAGCAAGTCGCCGTAGCTCGCGCCCGCCGCTGCACCGTTCCCAGACATGCGCCCGGGTGTAGCAACCCGGTATGACAGCGCTGGCTAGACGGCGGCCTGGGTGCAGGCGGTGCAGCTGCGGTCGCCGCAGCTGAGACAGACGACGCGCGAGCAGGTGCCGCAGCGCATGACGCAGTCGGCGCACAGCTGATGGTTGGCGCTGCACGGCGTGAGCGAGCCGGTGGCGGCGCAGTTGGAGCACACGCCCGTTGCCGGCGCCGGTGAGTCTGGGACGGCGGATAGATCGACGAAGAATTCGTCGCGATCGTTCGGTTCGCGATCGCGGTTCTCGTCGACCCACTGGGCCGCGCGGCCGTTGAGCGGGCTCTTCGTGTTGTAGCTCTGGTAGGCGAGGATCTCGCCGACGCGCTGGATCAGGAGGTCGAGCGACTCGCCTGCGGTCCAGTCGTCGCCGATGCAGACGGCGTGCGGCGCGATGTTCGGGTGGAAGACCGGCGTGAGCATGCGGAACAGCGGCGCGTCGCGCGGGTAGCCGCGCGGCATCGTCACCTCGAGGCGATGCTCGTCGATGGTCTCGATCGTCTCGCCGCGCTCGCGCAGCGACTTGACCTTGAGCTTGATGCGATAGCGATCGGGCGGGTTGCCGGCGACGCCCTCGATCTCGATCTTGGGATGGAGATGCGCGAGCCGCCGGAGCGCTTCGTAGTCGGCCTTGAGGCGTCGCAACCGTACGTTGTCCATGTCAGTGCTCCTCTAGCTGCAGCTGATCGAGGCGATCGTGGGCAATCGCGTCACCGAGGGCGGCGACGGCTTCGGTCGGCAGGCTGATGCCCTGCGAGAGACCATTCTCGACCTTGACCCACGTGTTGAGACCGACGAGGCGGCCGCCTGCGTCGAACAGGCCGCTGCCGCTGTCGCCGGGGATGACGGGGAGGTCGGTGACGAGCAGCGAGTACGTGCCGGCCGGCGAGCGATGCGCGTCCTTGCGCAGGAGATGGCCGCGGTGGACCAGCCAGCCGTCGCGATACGGGTTCGGAACGAAGGTGACGTCGCCGCCGGCCTCGAGCAGCGACGCGTCGGCGGCGAACGGAACGGGCGCCGGCGGATCGGCGATCGGCAGCTCGAGCACCGCGACATCGATCGGCGGGGGCGCGGACCAGCGCACGTAGGCTTTGCCTTCGCGACCGTCGGAGAGCTGGACCCAGACGGGCAGCGCGTCCTTGGGATCGCGGCGCGAACCGACCGAGACGTACGGCATCGCGACGTGACTGCAGGTGACGATCCATGCGCGCGTGTGGTCACCGCCGACGATCGCGCCCGAGCCCATCGCGAGGTTGCGGGCGTCGCCGTCGCCATCGGGCGCGAGCACGACGACGGTCGCACTGATGATGCGCTCGACCTGCGCCGACACGCCGAGCTGCTCGCGCGGCGGCATCGTGTTGAAGCGGCCGCCGTACGAGCCGCTGAACAACAGCGTGAAGCCCGCGATCACGGCAGATGTCGCGCCGACTGCGATCGCGAGGCTCGGCGCCGCGAGGAACAGATAGCGCCGGAAGTGCTTGCGACGCCGCGTGCGAACGAGCAGCACGATGCCCGCGATCGTCGCGCCGAGACCGATCCAGAACGCCTTGCGCTGCGCGCTGTCGAGATCGTCGAGGAGCGCGCGCAGCGGACCGAGCGGACGCGGCGACAGATGCGCGACCAAGGCCCAGCCCGCGAACACGGCGGCCGCGAGCGAGATCAGGGTCGGCAGCCACGCGAGGAGGCCTCGCCACCACGGATCCTTCGTGCCCTCGCGACGGCGCACGACCTCGGCGATCGCCTCACGATCGATCACGAGTGGTCCCGCGTTATCGACTGCAGCCCACGCCTGCTGCGCCGCGCAGCTCGCGCACACCTGGCCGGCTAGGAGACGTACAGGCCCGACGAGCTTGCACGACGGGCACACGCGCGACATCGGAACCGGCTGGTCCGATCCGCGCTTGCGCCACCAGCGGCGCTTCGGTGCCTCGTCAGCTGCCATCGATCAGCCCCCGAGCGCCAGCACGGCGATGATCACCGCGTAAATGCCGCCGAGCGCTGCACTGCCGTAGCCCATCGCGAGATACGTGCCGCCGGCGCCCGCGAGCTTCTTGCGCTTCTTGTAGGCGTAGACGCCCGCGATCGTGCCGAGCACGGGCGCGGTGACACCGGCGAGCGAGCCGATGAACAGCCAGGCGAGCCTGCTGCGCGCAGACGACAGCGCATTCTGCTCGGCCTGCCACTCCTTGTACTCGGTGGGTGTCATCGCGTCGGCCCACGGGAACTTCGCCCCGCAGGTACAGACGAGGAGGCTCGACTGGATCTGGAGGTTGCACGCCGGGCACGGCTTCGTGTCGCCCCACCCTGCTCCGACGACGACTGGCACCGGCGGCTTCTGCGCGACCGCGGCCTTCTTGCAGCCGTACGTGCCGCAGCCGCCGATCTCGCTCCAGCACGACTGGTGATAGTTCTGCGTGCAGTCGGGGCACTGCGTTGCAGCCTCGGTATCGCCGATCACCGTGTAGCAGATCGAACAACGTGCCATGACTCAGCTCCTCACCATCTTCAAGACGCCCATCGCGAGGCAGAGCAGCACGATGGTCTGAAATGCGAATACGAACCGCTTCCGCTCGACGAGCGGCCGCGCGCGCCGCGCCGCCGTGATCGCGACAGCGACGACAAGCGCGACCATCGCGACAAACAGCAGCGGACCCGCGGGATGAAATCGAAACGCTGCGCCGATGTCGCCGTGTGCGAGCGCGACGAAGCTGCGCGTCATGCCGCACATCGGGCAATCGATCCCGAACGCGGCATGCATCCAGCACAGCGCGCCGAGCGGCGTGCCGTCTGTCGTCGCGACGCCGCCGCTCGTTGTCGGGACGAGCCACGCCGCCGCCGCGAGTTGGGCCGCCGCGACGCCGGCGAGCGCGACATCGAACGTACGACCGGCCAGCCGATCGAGCACGCGAGTGCGACGGCCGCCAGACGCAACGGGTTCGATGTCGACGCAGCGCGCGGGCATCACATCTTTCCGAACTTCGCGAACATGAAGATCACGTGGCCGACGATCGCGATGATGCCGATGACCTTGCCGGCGGTCGCCAGGCCCTCACCGCCGAGCGTCGGATCCGTCTTCATCGCGGCCTTCGCCTCGTTCGCCTTCGTGATGGCGACGATGCCGAGGATCATGCCGCAGAAGAACAGGCCGATGATTGCCCACACGAGCGACGCCTGCGCGCCGGGCGCGTTCGTCTTCGGACCGTGATAGATGCCGTCGGGGCTCGTGATCGCGCGGCACATCGGACAGATCTGTGTGCCGATCGCGAGCGCGGCCTTGCAGTTACGGCATGGCATGAGGCCCTGCGCCGCGAGCGCCTCGACCGACGAACCTTGACGCGCCTCGGCCGCGAGCGGCGCCGGATCGAGCTGCTTGAGCGGCGCGTTCACGCAGCCTGGATTCGCACAGCCCGCCTTACCGTCCCAGCACGCCGCGTGATGCTCGCGCTCGCATGCGGCGCAGACCGCGGCGTCGTCGCCGAGCATGAGTTGCCCCTGGCACCAGCCGCACGGCTGTCCGGCGAGCTTCGGGTTTGCTTTGAATTTACGTACGCTCTCCACTGGCTACCCTTTCTGCTTCTCACGCCACCGGCGTGCGTTTCTGACGCTCTTCGAAATCGAGGATGGTGCTGCCGAGGATGATCTGGTCGCCCGACGCGAGACGGCGCCGGCGCACGGGGTTGCCGCCGACCGTGGTGCCGGTGCGGCTGCCCATGTCCTCGATCTCGTACGTGGTGCCGACGCGATGGACCTGTGCGTGCGACGCATCGATCTCGGCGTCCTTGAACAGGTACACGTCGCTCTCGGGCGCGCTGCCGAGGATCGTCGGCGTCTTGTAGAGGATGAACGACTTGCCGGCGAGCGGGCCGGTGCGCACGCGCAGCCACGCCTCCCGGCCAAGCCGCTCGATCAGCGCGACGAACAGGCCGATCGATGCGCCGACGGCGATGAGTCCGACGAGACGCGACATGCCCGCCCCCGCAAACAGCGAGGCCGAGCCCCAGCGATCGAGCGGATCGAAGAACAAGCCACCGAGCGCGCCACCGAGGGCGCCGCCGATCGCGGAGTTCCGCAGCTGCGTGCGCGTCGACCGGACGAGGTTCATACCGACGCCGCTCAGCGCACCGATGCACGCCCAGCCGGCGCTGCGGCATGCTGCGAAGATGACGAACGTCGTCGGACTGACGTCCTTGATCGTCACGACGAACTTGTCGTGCTGCTGCGCGAAGTCGGAGTTGACGAAGTGCTGGCCGATCGTGAAGAAGATGCCGGCCGGCAAATAGGCGAGCGCCGCGAACAGCATCGCCAGGAAGCTGCCGAGCAGCGTGCGCTCGATCATGCGCACCCAGTTGCGGGTCGTGATGCCCTCGGTAAGGAGGAGCGCGAACGCGATGAGCCCGCCGGTCAGCGGGAACATGAGGATGAACGGCCACAGCTCCTTGTCGGTCTCGCCAAACGGTCCGGCGCTATCGGTCGGACGGATCGCGGAGACGAGCAACCGGCCCCCCTGCGCGAACCCCGTCACCTCGATGCGCGTCCCGACCTGGATCTGATCGATCGAGGTGAACGCCGGCTGGCCGTCATCGCCCTCCTCGAACGTGACGTGCTCTGGATCGATCCAGACGTCGTGCGAGCCGATCGTGATCGCGACGATGCCCGGTCCGGTGTCGAACGGGTCGGCGTTGACGAGCATCACCTCGCCGCCTACGGTCGGAAAGTCGACGAGCTTCGGCTCGAGCAACAGCCAGACCGAGAGCGCGGCGAGGATCGCCGAAACCGGCAGGTAGAACAGGCTGTTGTTCATCAGCCGCCGGAACCCGGACACCGGCGGTGGATCAGCGACGATGCGCTCGCGGCCGGAGCGCTGACGTGCGAGCGCCTTGTCGACCTCTGGGTTGAACAGCTCGTCTCGTGCGATGCGGATCGGTTGTTCGCTCATTTCATCCCTCCCGAGCCCATCGCCGCACCCGTGTCGGGAGGCAGACTCGCGGTCTTGTCGAACGTGCGCAGCTGCTGCTCGTAACGCGCGCGGTTTCCCGGATCGAGGTGCGCGGCGATCGAGAGCAGCCGCCTCGCGCGCACCTTGTCGCCGGCCTTCGCGACGTCGTTCGCGATCTCTGCGTAGAGCGTACCGAGGCCGCTGCGCTGCTCGGCGACATCGCGGCCGAGCTCCTCGGTGGAGCGCCCCTTGGAGCGCGCCCGCAGGTCGAGCTGGGCGAGGACGGTCTCCGCGCCCGCGCGATCCTCCGCGATGCGGATGAGCCGATCGCGTGCACCGCGCAGGATCGCG
>JABFXX010000482.1 GCA_013368795.1 Kofleriaceae bacterium | reverse complement strand
CCGACTCGGTCGCGCGCAGGTCGGTGATGACGACGTCGCCGGTGCCCGACAGGTGCATGTCGTACGCGGGGTGCTGCGGGCCGTGCGACGTGTTCTGCGTGCGGCCGAGCGTCTGCTCGTACGAGAACTGGTAGGCCTCGGTCAGCGTGATCTTGCCGTCGCGATTGCGGTCGGCGGCGCCACGCAGCGCGGCGACGAAGAAGTACGTGAAGAACGACGCGCCGATGCGATCGGACTCCTGCGCGTCCTCGTCCTCGGAGCTCGACGACAAGAACGCGAAGCCCTCGACCTGGTTCGAGCTGTCCTGGAGGAACGGCGCGACTTTGACGCCGCCCTTGGTGCGCGTGAAGCTTCCTGACGCGCAGCTGTCGACGATCGCGATGTGGACGTCGGCCGGCACCGCGCGGATGCGCTGGCGCAGGCGTGCGTAGTCGTAGCGCTTGCCGCCGAGCAGGATGCCGGTCTCGTCGGCGTGGCCGGAGTAGTAGACGACGAGCTCGACGCGCTGGCCCTTCTTGCGCTCGTCGCGCACGCGTTTCGACAGACCGTCGAACGCATCGTCGAGTGCACGCGTGTCGGGCTCCTCGAGCATCGCGAGGTCGGGCTTGCCGACACCGCCGAGCTGGCGGAGGACGTCGGCGATCGCCGCGGCATCGTGGCCCGCGTAGCGCAGCTTGTCTCGCGCGGTACCTCCGCCGGTGTTGCTGCCGATGACGAGCGCGTAGCGCCTCAGCGCCATCTCCTTGCTCGCTGGCGTCTTCGCCTGCGACGAGGAGGTACCGATCACCAAGGCGACGATCGCCGAGGCGACGCAGCAAAGGAACATCGGGGTAGTCATGGCGGTCCTCATGGAGTGGGCTTCCGGGTGGAGGGTTTGCGGAGGCGCAGAGACGATTGGTGCATGTCGGCGGGGAGATCGAGAGATGCGGACGCGCTGTCGGTGCGCCGCGCGAACGCGCGCAACGCCTCGAGGCTGCCTTTGACGTCGATCGGATGATCCGCGGTGATGAAGAAGAAGCGCTCGAACTCGGGCGCGTCGTCGAGTGAGTACGCGTTCGGCAGCGACGTCGTCTTCGGCGCGAGTGCGGTCGCCTCGGGCGGTGCGTCCTCGCTGACCGGATGGTGCAGCGTGACGACGCCGGCGCCGTCGACCGACGCGATCACGCCGAACGGCCGGCCGCCCGCGTTGTAACGAAGCTGGATGAGGTCGCCGCCCTTCACGAGCGCGTCCTCGTCGAGCTTCTCGACCTTGTCGCCGGCCTGGCGGAACGCGGAGAGCCGCGTCGCGCCCTTCACGCGCGTGACGTCGGCGTCCGAGCTGCCGAGCGACCCGCCGGCGCGGTCGGTCGACACGTGCCGCGTTCCGACGACGAGGACAATCGCGGCGGCCGCGGCGGTCGTGAGCCCGAGCAGGCCCAGGCGACGAACGCGCCGGCGCTGCTTGGCGCGGGCGATGCGCGCCTCGATCTGCGCGATGGCGGGCCCGGGCGGATACGCGGCGAGCTCGGCCTCGTTGTCCGCGCGCACCGCGGCGACGCGCGCTGCGATGTCGTTCGCGTCGGCGCGGTCCACGCGGCTCTTGCTCGCGGCCGGGACCTCGTCGAGCGCGATCCGTTCGACGAGCCAGTCGGGTAGGGTGGTCATGAGCGGACCTCCAGGTGACGGAGCTTGGTGCGCAGCTTGTCGAGGCGCTTGCGCACGCCCGAGACCGACATCCCGACCTCGGCGGCGACCTCCTCGAGCGTCATCTTGTCGTGCAGGTGCAGGACAGCGATGAGCGCGGTGTTGTCGGGCTCCTGGCGGAACAGTGCGGCGAGGGTCGAGCGTGCGGCGTTCTGCGCCTCGGGATCGGTGTGCGCGGCGATCTCTTCGAGCAGCTCCGGCGCGCCATCTTCGGGACGGCGCCGCCGGCTCCTCAGGCGGTTGAGACAGACGTTGGTCGCGATGCGGAACAGGAGCGACGACGGTGCCTGGTCGACGAGAGCGTCGGCGCGGCTCAGGACCTGAACAAAGACGTCGTGCATGGCATCACGTGCGGCGTGGTCATCGCCCAGCAGCTTCCGGCAGCGCCGGAGTACCATCGGGCCATAGTTCGCGTAGTAACTTGTGGAATCGACTGGCACGGGTAGCTGTCGGACGAGGGTGTAACACCGCAGCTCGTCGGAAGTGTCCCTGCGATTTTTGAGACCGTGCCGCCGTGAGGATCGACACGGCGTGTGGGACGCTGGCGGCGTGATTTCCCGGCGCGAGCTCCTGATCGGCGGCGCGGCGCTGGCAGCGTGCCGCCGTGGTCCCGCAATCCGCACGCGTGGTCCCGACGTCACGCACGGCGTTGCCGTCGGCGATGTGTCGACCGGTCGCGCGCTCGTGTGGGCGCGCAGCGATTCACCGGCGCGGATGATTGTCGAGTGGGACACGACCGATCGATTCGCGAATCCGCGTCGCGTCGCCGGGCCTGTCGTTACCCAGGAAACCGGGCTCGCGGCGACGATGTCGATCGACGGACTTCCGGATGCACAGACCGTGTTCGTGCGAGCGCGGTTCGAGCGCGAGGCCGAGCGCGGTGCGGGCGCCTGGCAGGTCGCGCGGTTCAACACGCCGAACCCGACGAAGTTTCGCGTCGCGTGGACCGGCGACACATGCGGCCAGGGCTACGGCCGCAATCCCGAGTGGGGCGGCCTGCGCGGCTATGCGGCGCTGCGCGCGGCGAAGCCCGACGTGTTCGTGAACTCCGGCGACCTGATCTACGGTGACAACCCGATCCTGCCGGAGCAGACGCTCGTCGACGGGCGGATCTGGCGCAACATCACGAACGAGCGCGTCGCGCGGCCGGCGCAGACGCTCGACGATTTCCGCGCGCGCTTCGCCTACAACCTGGAGGACGAGCACCTGCGCGCGTTCGCCGCCGAGGTGCCGGTCGTCGCGCAGTGGGACGATCACGAGACGCACAACAACTGGTGTCCGGGGCAACAGCTCGACGACGCCCGCTACACCGAGCGCGATGCCAGCAAGCTCGCCGCGTTCGCCCAGCGCGCGATGCGCGAGTGGGTGCCGCTGCCCGCCGGGCCGATCCACCGCGTCGTGTCGTACGGCCCGCTGCTCGATATCTTCGTGCTCGACTGCCGCACGTGGCGCACGCCGAACGACACGGGCATCGGCACGGCGATGCTCGGCGCGGCGCAGGCGAAGTGGTTCGTCGATGCGCTCGCGAGGTCGCGCGCGCGCTGGAAGCTCGTCGCATGCGATCAGCCGCTGTCGCTCGTCATCGGCGACGGCCCGAACGACGAGCGGTTCGAGGGGTTCGGCAACACGCCGGGCGCGCCGAGAGGCCGCGAGGTCGAGCTGGCCGCGGTGCTGTCGGCGATCCAGCGCGTGACCGGCGTCCTCTGGATCACCGCCGACGTCCACTATGCGGCGGCGCATCACTACGATCCGGCGCGCGGCACCGGCGGCACGTTCGCGCCGTTCTGGGAGTTTGTCGCAGGACCGATCCACGCCGGCACGTTCGGCCCGAACCCGCTCGATCCGACGTTCGGCCCGGAGGTGAAGTTCCAGTGGGCGCCTCCGCCGGGACAGGGAAATCTCGCGCCGTGGGACGGGCTGCAGTCGTTCGGGACGATCGACGTCACGCGCGAGGCGCTCTCGGTCGGTCTGTGGGGCATCGACGGTCAGCGGCGCTTCTCCGTCGAGCTCACCTGAGTCACTTCGGTTTGCAGGCCTTGATGCTCGAGCTCGTGACGCCGTTGCAGTCCTGATCGCTGCGGCAATCTGCGCTGGTCTTGCAGATCTTCACGCACTCCATCGCGTTATCGATCACCTCGTCGCAGATCGACTCCTCGGGACAGCCTTCGGTCTGGCCCGGCATCGTGCAGGCCTGCGTGCAATAGCCGCCGGCCGCGGCGGTGTTACAGGTCAGACCGTCATCGCAATCGCCATTACCCGTGCAGGTGCCGCCGACGTTGGGAGGGTCACTGCACGCGGCAAGTGCGAGGAGCAGCGCGGAGATGAGGCGCGTTTTCATGTCAGTCTAGTGGGAACCGGGACATGACATTTTGCAAGCTTCTGACCCCTGTGGCGGCGCTCGTCCTGGCCGTCGGCATCGCGCACGCCGACGTCGCGCGCGTCGTGATCGCCGATTCGGATCCGGAGCTGCAGCGTGCGGTCGTCACGACGCTCGCGCCGTGGCGGTTCGAAGTGCTCGTCGACCCGAAGGCGCCGGTTGATATCGAGGAGGCGAAGACACGCGCGGCCGCTGCGGATGCGCGCTTCGTCGTGTGGCGACATGGTCGCGACCTGCTCGTGTTCGATCGCGATCGCGATGCCGTCGAGCAGCGCGCGACGAGCGCGGGCACGCTCGACGATGCGCGCGCCGCGCAGGCCGCGCTGACCGTGAAGACATTGATGAGGTTGCCGCCGCCGCCCGAAGGAGAGGGCAGTGCGGTGCCGATCGAGGATGGCAGCGCCGCGATCGGCTCGGCGGCGCCACCGGTCGTGCCACCGATCGAGCAGGCATTCGAGATCCGCGTGCAAGCGGGGCTCGGTGCGCAGGTCGACAGTGCCGGCGCGATCGCGGGCGGAACGGTCGCCGCGCTGGTCCGCCGCTGGTCGCCGCCGGTTCACATCGGCATCGCAGGCAACCTCGGGAGCAGCACGGCGATCGAGCAGGCCGGCTTCAAAGGTGACTGGCGACAGTGGAGCGTGCTCGCGCTCGCGAGCTACGCGGTTCCCGCGGGCCGGATCGAGATCGAGCCGTTCGTCGGCGGCGGGATCACGCGCGGCGTGCTCGACGGCACCGAGTCGGCGGTGGTGCGGCGCGAGACGGCGACGCTCGGGACCGCACGCGGCGGCGTCTGGATCCGACTCCCGCTCGGCCGCTTCTCCGTCGGTGGCGCGCTCGCCGCGGACTTCCTGGTCAGCACACCCACCTACATCAGGCAGGGCGGCGGGAGCATGAGCGCGATCTTCGAGGTGCCTGGGTTCGCCTTTAGTATCGGGGCCTTCGCCGCCGCCGACTTCTCGCTGTGATTTGGCTGTGACCGACGACGTATTGCCGCCCACTAGAAGAACCGTGGGATCAGCCCCGGCCGTCATCCGAGAACAGGACGTCGCGCTCGCGCGCCGTGCTGCCAGCGGCGATCGCGCCGCGCAGCGAGAGCTGTTCGCCGCGCAGAAGACGTCGGTCCATCACACGCTGTACCGGATTCTCGGCAACAACCGAGACATCGAGGATCTCGTCCAGGACGCGTTCCTCGAGATCTTCCGCGCGCTGCCATCGTTCCGCGGCGACAGCACGCTGTCTCGGTGGTGCCAGACGATCGCGACCCGCGTCGCGTTCCTCTCGATCAGCAAGCGCAAGCCGCCAGCCGTCGAGCTGTCGGTCGTCGAAGAAGTTCTCGCGGGTGATGCCGATACGAGGCGTCACGCGCAGGCACGCGATGCGGCGCGCCGGCTGTATGCCGCGCTCGACAAGATCGACCCGAAGCAGCGCATCGCCTTCGCGCTCGCGGTGGTCGATGGTCGGCCGCTCGCCGAAGTCGCAGAGATGACCGAGAGCTCGGTCGTCGCAGTGAAGACGCGCGTGTGGCGAGCGCGCAAGGACCTGATGAAGCGCGCGCGCAAGGACGCCGTGCTCGCGGGATATCTCGAGGAATTCTCGGGGAACGAGGAGGACGTGCCATGACGCCAGAACGTCTTGGACCACCAGCGGTGGAGCAGCTATCCGATCTCGCATGGGCGAGGGTCGAGCGCGGGCTCTGGGCCAAGCTCGATGCGGACACAGCGCCGTCGGCGACGACGACGGAGCCTGCGCGGACGTCTCGCCGCTGGGTCTGGATCGCCGCGCCGCTGCTCGCCGCTGCCGCGGCTGCCGCGATCGTCATCACGCGCCCCGGTGACACGACCCCGGCGCCCGATCGCGTCGCGGTCGAGCCGACTCGCTACGTCTCGGGGGATTCGGCGTCGTCGATCTCGTTCGGCGATGCGTACGTTTCACTCCAGCCTCAGACCGCACTCGTAGTGTCCGGACCGCGGACTCTCGTCGAACGTGGCAAGGCGACGTTCTCGCTCGCGCCGTCGCCCGTCGAGCCGTCGTTCGAGGTCGTCGCGGGCGACGCGAAGGCCAGCGCGATCCGCACGATCGAGACGAGGTTCCAGGTCGGCCGCTCGGCCGAGATCGTCACGGTTGCCGTCGAGCGCGGCATGGTCGAGCTGACCTATCGCGGCCAGAAGCTCATGCTTCGCGACGGTCAGACGTGGACCTCGGAGCCCCCGCCGACGCCGGTCGAGCTCGTGACGCCGCCGGTCGAGACGACCGAGCCCGCCGAGCCGGCCGCGAGCAAGAAGGCGGCGAAGAAGCCGAAATCGTCCCTGTCAGAGCGCGAGCGCTACGAGCAGCTCGCGGCGCTCGAGGTTCGAGATCCCAAGGCTGCGCTCGCGGGCTATCTCGAGCTCGCGAAGGGCACGTCGAGCTGGGCCGAGGTGTCGCTGTTCGCGGCAGCTCGGCTTGCCGGCGATCGTGACGACGCTCGCGCGCCCGCGCTGCTGAAGATGTACCTGACGCGCTTCCCGCATGGCGCGAACGCTGCCGACGCTCGCGAGCTCCTCGACCACCTGCAGGCGCGTTGATGTAATCATCGCCGCATGAAGTATGCGGCGGTGGCGCTCGCGCTGATCGGTTGTGGTGCCGCGATCCCGGCGGTGCCCAGCAAAGGTGGCCCGGCCTGGCGCGAGCTGACGAGCGATCACTTCACGCTGTGGACGGACGGCTCGCGCGATGCGGCCGTCGAGCTCGTGCAGCGAATGGAAGATCTGCGGCAGGCGGTGGTCGGCGTCGGGTTTCGCGGCGCGGGCGCGCAAGGCCGCGTTCTCGTGATCGCGCTGCGCGACAGCGACGAGGTCGGCGCGTACATGCCGAACGACTTCGCGATCGCGGTGGCCTCGCCGAGCAACAGCTACATTCACCAGCCGCTGATCCTCCTCAACGTCGATACCGGCGGTGACTTCGAGATCGCGGCGCACGAGCTGACTCACACGATCTCGCAGGTCGTCATCCCCAAGCAGCCGCGCTGGTTTGCCGAGGGTCTCGCGAGCTACTTCGAGACGATCGAGATCCATCGCAGCGAGGGAAAGATCGACCTCGGTCGCGCGCCGATGTATCGCGGCGAGCCCGTCATCCAGCACCACCTCATATCGCTCGCGAGCCTGTTCGCGTGCACGGAGCTCGCGTGCGCGGACGCCGGCTTCTACGCGACTGCGTGGGCGCTGTTCACGTACCTCACGAACCAGCGCGGTGCCGAGCTCGCGCGCTACGAGCAGGGCCTGATCGCATCGCCGGGCAACCATGCGCAGGCATGGGCCGACGCGTTCGGGAACGTTCCGCTCGAGACGCTCGAGCAGGAGATGCGCGCGTGGCTCTCGCACGGCAGCCACCAGGTCCTCCACTTCAACGTCACGCTCAAGACCTGGCCGGTCGCCGAGCGCGCGCTCGGAGATGCCGACGTCTACACGGCGCGCGGGCTCCTGCGCTACCAGTTCCAGGGTCGAGAGGATGCTGCGAAGGTCGAGATCGATGCCGCGCTCGCGCTCGACAAGACCCACCCACTCGCGCGCTTTCTCGAGTATCGGCTCGCCAAGGACAAGATCGATCCCGAGATCGCGAAGGCGACCGCAGAGGCGCATCCCGACGACTGGCGCGCATGGCTGCTCGTCGCCGACACGGCGCAGTCGAGCGACGACGCGGTCGCGGCGACCCGCAAGTCCTGCGAGCTGATCGCGAAGAATCCCGCAATCGCGATCGAGTGGCAGGCGTGCGCGACGCTCGCGCAGCCCGCGCAATGATTACTTCGCGATCACGCGATCGGTGGTGAACCTGAACGACGACGAATAGGCGGCGTCGCTGAGGCAGGTGTTGAGCGGCACGGCCTGGCTCATCTGGTTGCGGCAACCGCTGACGCGGCGCTGCGCGTCCGTCTGGAACGTGAACGACCCGGTGCCCGAGCGGGTCTTGTCGGGCTGCGTCGCCCGGATCACGGTGATGATGAAGACGCTGCAGCCGCCGACGATCACGTCGAGCAGGCTATTGGCCGCGGTGTACTGCGAACAGTTCTGGAGCAGCGCCATCGGGATGGGCACCGCCGCGAGCGAGCCGGCGGTGACGTTGCCGCACAGCTGGCCGCCGGTCATCACCTCGAAGCTCTGGAGCGTCGGGTTCAGGTGCTCGCTCGCGAGGTGTCCCGGCGTGCCACCGCCCGAGGTGACCGGCGTCGACACGCCGCCGATGTTGCCCTTCAACTTCGCCGCCAGCATGTTCAGCGTCGCGGGGCTACCGGCGAGGCTGATCGTGATTGCGATATCGCTCGGGCCGGCCGACAGGTTCTTGCTGGTGATGCTCGCCGTTGTCTGCGTCGTCGGAACGCGCGACGCGTTGATGACAGAGGACGACGTCGTGTACCACCAGTCGAGGTCGCTCGTGCAGCCCGCGTTGTTCGTGCAGCCGCCGTTATAGGTGCCGCCGGTCGCGGGCGTACCGGTCAGGATGCCGAGCGACAGCGAAGGATCGCTCGTGCCGGACAGGTCATCGAGGCCGAGCGCGGCGAGCTCGATCGTGATCGAGCCGTCGGCGACGCCGTCGGTGAGCGCGCCGTTGAGCTGATCCTGCGCGGTGCCGAACACGATCGAACCGCCGAGCGCGTTCGACGTGCAGTACGAGTCCGTGCCAAACGCCATCGACAGGTAGTTGACGCGGTGGCACTGCTCGAACTTGCACGAGCCGTCGCAGCCGTCGAGGTTCGTCGTGTTGCCGTCGTCGCACTGCTCGTTGCCCGCGCGCACGCCGTCGCCGCACACGATCGTGTGGCAAGCCGCGTCGCAGCTGCCGGCGTTCGGCGGCTCGCACGTCTCACCGCGCCCGCTGTCGACGAAGCCGTCGCCGCACGTCGACATCACGCACGTCTGCATCAGGCAGATCTGGTTCGTGCCGCAGCTCGTGCCGGCCGGCGGTGCCGTACCCGCGCTGCACTTCTGACCCATCTTGCCGTTGACCGTCACCGCGCCGCACGTCTCGACGCCGTTGCACGCGTTGCCATCGCTGCACGCGTTCGGGTTCGTCGTGCACGAGAACTGACAGCTCGTCTCGCACCCGGTGCCCGGGCCGTTGAAGCCGCTGCCGAGGTCGCACTGTTCGCCGGTCTCGACGACGCCGTTGCCGCAGACCGAGCTCGGTGGCACGCACGCGCCGTTGTTGCACACGTTGCCGCCGCCACACGACATGCCTTGCAGCGCCGGATCGGCGATGGGGGCGCACACGTGGCTCGTGTTGCACGCCTTCATCTGACAGGCGGGCGCGGCCGTCGTGCAGTCGTTCGCCGCGTCGACACATGCGAACGTGCAGTCGGATTTGCAGCCATCGTTCGGCATGCCGTTCGACGTGCCGTGATCGCAGATCTCGCCGGGCTCGACGACACCGTTGCCGCACATCGGCTGGGTGCACACGCCGGTCTTGCAGTAGCCGCCGGTACCGCACGCGGTGTTGTCGGCGAGCGGCGTGCCCGGGATGCACGTATGCGTGTTGTCGTTGCACGCACCCTGGCCGGCGCATGCGTCGGTTGGCGTGCAGTTGCGCGCCGAGTCCGTCGACATGCACGAGTACTTGCAGTCGTTGTCGCAGCCGTCGCCGGCGACCGAGTTCGCGTCGTCGCACTCCTCGGCGGGAGCCGTCGTGAAGCCGTCGCCGCACACGCTGTCGGTGCAGACGGCGTTGCGGCACAGCTTGCCGTCGCCGCAGCTCGCGCCATCCGCCTCGTCGGCGTTATCGACGCAGCGGTGATCGGAGCAGGTCTCGGCGCCGTTGCATGGCTCGCCGTCATTGCAGCTCGCATCGTCGGTGCACACCCAGTGACACACGACGTCACAGCGCGCACCTTGCCCGCCGTTTCCGTCGCCGTCGTCACAGTCCTCGTTCGCGTCGACGTGACCGTCGCCGCATCGAGGCATGTCCACGCTTCCGTCGCCATTGTTCCTGGCGAGGTTGTCTCCACAGCCAACGACGAGAAGTACGACGAAGGCGAGCTTGCGCATGAATCGAGAGTATCTCTGTCCTGCGTAGAACTGATGTCGTGCTTCTACGTACACGCCGAGATCGCAGTCGATCCAACCCGTTGACCCACGAGCACGGGCTGTGAAAACATGACCTGATAGTGCTTCGGGGTGCACTCTGTATCGGCCTTGTCCTGGCCTGCGCCGCCTGCGAGGAAGAGCCGGCCGATCCATTCGTGCCGCTGCTCGAGAAGCACGCGGGCCTGACCGATCCGGCGCCGGACACGTCGAACAAGTACGCGCTCGATCCGGCGGTCGCCGCGTTCGGCAAGAAGCTCTACTTCGATCCCAACTTCTCAGGGAAAGAGGTCTACGCGGACATGCTGCTCCGGCCGATGACTTCGGAGGGACGAGCTCCGATGGGCATGCCGATCAACGTGTCGTGCAACAGCTGTCACGACGTCACGCGCGGCGGCTCCGACCACACGAGCGATCCGCCGGGCAACCGGGTGTCGTTCGGCGGCGGCGCCTACGACGTCAACGGCCAGCAGACGGTCAACTCCGCGTACAACGACCTCGTCTACTGGAACGGCCGCAACGACTCGGTGTGGGGACAGATCCTCGCCGTCGTCGAGAGTCACGTCTCGGTCAACGGCAGCCGCATGCGCGTCGCGTGGCGGATCATCGACCAGTACAAGGCCGAGTATCAGCAGCTGTTCCCCGACTATCCGCTGCCGGCCGAGATGGACTCGGTCGCGGCGCAGAGCTCGCGGCTCGAGGCCGACGGCACGTGCAAGCTCGTCGACAACGCGTGCCCGCCCGAGTGCCACACGACGTACGGTCCGTGTCTGCCGCGGTTTCCGTTCGATGCGCGACCGGGCTTCGTCGAGTTCGGCGCGCCGGCGGTCTGCAACTGGGGCGTCGACGATCCGCTGCTGCAGCCCTACAAGGATGCGTGGGACTGCATGCAGCTGGCCGATCAGCTGCTCGCGACGCGCATCTACGTCAACTTCGCCAAGGCGATCGCGGCGTACGAGTTCACGCTGCTCTCGAAGAATTCGCCGTTCGACAAGTGGGCCGACGCCGGCTTCACGCAGACCGGACCGGCGGCGCTGTCGCCGTCGGCGCAGCGCGGCGCGCATCTGTTCGTCGGCAAGGCCGCGTGCGCGGAGTGCCACGCCGGCCCGCTGTTCACCGACAACAAGTTCCACGCGATCGGCGTGCCGCAGCTCGGCGACTACGTGCCGACGACTGCAGACTGCCCCGCCGGCGGCTGGTGCGACTGCGTGAGCGACGACACCGGCGTTCCCGAGAACTGCCTGCCCGACGGTGCACGCGACGGTCTGCGCAAGCTGCGCGCGAACCGGTTCCGCCGCGACTCGACGTGGAGCGACGACGAGGAGTGCCGCCGCCACTTCGCGCTGCACACCGACGTCAACTACGCCGCGGAGCATCCGACCGAGTGCGATAGCCGCATCGCCTGGTACAGCCTGCCCATGACCGACGACCTGAAGGGGCAGTGGAAGACGCCGGGGCTGCGCGACGTCGCGCGGACCGGTCCGTACATGCACGACGGCGTGTACAAGACGCTGCGCGAGGTGATCGTTCACTACAACGACGGCGGCGTGCACCAGCTCGGCGGCGAGACGATCGGCGTGATCGACGAGAAGATCAAACCGCTGAATCTGACCGAGCAGGAAATCGACGACCTCGTCGCGTTCCTCGAAGCGCTGACGGGCGAGATCGATCCCGCTGTGACGGCGCCGCCGACGGTGCCACCGGCATCCGCATTCTAGTCAAACGTAGTTATCAACGGGGGAATCAAGCATGACGCGTGGATGGCAGCTCGTGGTGGTGGCGACGCTCGCAGTGGGATGCGGTGACAGCGGCGAGAAGCCGATCGCCGACTCCGGCGTCGACGGCAGCGGCAGTCAGACAGCTGCTGCGCGCGGGCAGTACATCATGAACGTGCTCGCGCAGTGCACGTTCTGCCACACGCCCCTGCGCGAGGACGGCACGCGCGACCTCGACAAGCTCCTGGCCGGCGTCGACTGCTTCGTCGACATCGATAGCGCGGACTTCACCGACAACGGCAACGGCACCGGCTGCGTCTCGACGCGCAACCTCACGAACGACGCGACTGGCCTCAAGAACGCGACCGACGAGCAGATCAAGAACGCGTTCCGCAACGGCATCCGCACCGACGGCAAGAAGCTCGCCCCGATCATGCCGTACTGGGTGTTCCACAACATGAGCGACGAGGACGCGGACGCGATCGTCGCGTACCTGCGCACGGTGCCCGGCGTGAGCCACACGGTGAAGCCGAAC
This sequence comes from Kofleriaceae bacterium, assembly GCA_013368795.1. GTDB lineage: Bacteria > Myxococcota_A > Polyangia > Haliangiales > Haliangiaceae > JABFXX01. The sequence continues at coordinate 17,155 of JABFXX010000482.1, read as the reverse complement.
GAGCCGCCGTGGACGCAGTACAACGACGGCACCGCCCCGATGTCGCCGTTCGCGAAGCCCTCGGATATTCCGATGCCGCGCGGTGGCGAGAACAACCAGAGCGCGATGCGCGGTCGCTACCTGGCGGGCATGGCGGGCCTGTGCATCGACTGCCACACGCCAGAGACGACGCCGATGTCGTTCGTGCTCGATTTCGAGAAGTCGTATGCGGGCGGTCGCGTGTTCCCCAAGGGCTCGCTCGGCCTCATCGACCCGTCGTATCCGGCGCTGATCATGACCCGCAACATCACGCCCGATGCGACCGGCCTGAAGGACTGGACGCGCGAGCAGATCAAGAGCTCGATCGCGATCGGCAAGGATACCGAGGGCAAGGCGGTGTGCGCGGCGACCCACGGCGGCATGATCTCGCCGTACGCGGCGCTCGAGCCGCAGGACCTCGACGACATCGTCGAGTACATCTACAACCTGCCGCCCATCGAGAACGACACGACGACGTGTACGGACCCGGGGTGCGGCAACTGCCAGGGGCCACCCGTGCAGTGAAGCGAGCGGTCGTACTTCTGTTGGCGGTCGCGTGCTCGGATCCGCCGATGGTCGTGCCGGACGCTCCGATGCCGCTGCCGTCGGAGTTGCCGGACCGACTATCGCTGACCGGTCTCTACACCGACATCGGCGCGAAGACGATCGCGCCGGGGCTGGTCGAGTTCACCCCGAACAACGTCCTGTGGTCCGACGCCGCCGAGAAACACCGCTGGTACCAGCTGCCGCCGGGCGCGCAGATCGATAGCTCCGACATGGACCACTGGAAGTTCCCGGTCGGCACGAAGCTGTTCAAGGAGTTCGCGCTGGACGGCAAGCGGCTCGAGACGCGGCTCATCTGGCGCGTCGCCGACACCGGCAACCGCGAGAAGGACACGCTCGTCGGCGCGTACGTGTGGAACGACGACGAGAGCGAGGGGACGTTCGCGAAGGACGGCGGGCAGAACCTGCGCGGCACCCAGCACGACGCGCCGGCCGCCGACACGTGCTGGCGCTGCCACGTCGGTGAAGCGGGCCACGTGCTCGGCCTCTCGGCGCTGCAGCTCGGCGACGTCAGCTCGCTGCCGCTGTCCGCGCCGCCGCCGGCCGGCACGACGTACGCCGCGCCGAACGCCGCGCTCGGCTATCTCCATGCGAACTGCGGCCACTGCCATAACCCCGAGGGTGGCGGCTGGCAGGACTCGCACATGATCCTGCGGCTCGACGTCGACGAGCACGATCCGAGCGCGAACCAGATCGTGCAGACGACGGTCGGCGTCGACCTCGAGCACTGGATCAACAATGGCTACACGAAGCGGGTCGTCGCCGGCGATCCCGATCAGAGCGCGCTGTACTACCGGATGACGCAGCGTGATGAAAACGTGCAGATGCCGCCGCTCGCGACGGAGAAGGTCGACGACGCGGCCGTCGCGATGATCCGCGCCTGGATTCAATCCCTATGAAACGCATCGCCTACGCTCTGATCCTCCTCGCCGCGCCCGCGGCGGCCCAGCCGACTCCCGCCGAGCCGCCCGCGCAACCGGCCGAACCGCCGCCGGATCCCAACGCCGCCGCGACCGCGCGAATGAAGGCGCTCGAGGAACGTCTGGAGAAGGTGGAAGAAGAGCTCGCGGCGCAGAAGGACGACAACAGCTTCCTCGAAGAGAAGCTGAACGCGCTGTTGCCGCTCCAGAACAAGATCAGCGGCTATCTCGACCTCGGTGCGTTCGCGACGACCGGCAACGGCGCCGGTACACGCAGCGACCTGCTCAACACGATCTTCCCCGAGTACGCGGGCGTCGTGCCCGGCAGCTGGGTGTTCTACGGCGATCCGCTGTCGACGACGGTGAACTCGCGTGGCGATGTCGCCGACACCGGCGAGTCGCGCGCGATCACGTTCGACCCGATCAACTCCAAGGGCAAGCCGACGTTTCTCGTCAACGCGCTCAACCTGACGCTGTTCTCGGGCATCGGCGAGACCGCGCAGCTGAACGCCAGCGTCGACTTCGTGCCACGCGCGCGCGACATCTCGGACCCGTCGGGGCTGTTCGACGGCGACTACATCGACGTCAAGCTCGCGTACGGCGAGTGGCGCCCGAAGCTCGAGTCGTTCGATCTGACGGTGCAGGCCGGTAAGTTCGACTCGGTGCTCGGCTACGAGTATCGCTCGCTCGAGTCGCCCGATCGGATCGGCATCACGCCGTCGCTGATCTGCCGCTACACCTGCGGCCGGCCGATCGGTCTCAAGGCGCGGGCGCGATTCCTCGACGAGGCGCTCGTCGCGAACGTCGCGGTCACGAACGGCAGCCACTTCCACGAGGGCTTTCCGTTCGCGAACGAGATCGATCAGAACGCGATGAAGACGGTCGCCGGCCGGCTGTCGTACCAGATCGCGAAGAAGGTCGAGATCGGGGCGAGCGGCGCGTGGGGCGCGCAGGACTTCCAGCCCGACAACGATGTCCACCAGTGGCACTGGGGCGCCGATGTCCACGTCGAGATCAAGGACATCGAATTCACCGCCGAGATCGTGCACGGCCGGGCGAGGGGCAAGACGACGCCGGGCATGGCGCTGTGCGACGTCGCCCCGTGCCTGCGGTACACCGGCGGCTACGCGCAGATCGCGTACCGCGTGAACAACACGCTCGTGCCGTACGCGCGGGTCGACTACCGCGACGCGACGCACTGGTCGGGCGCGAGCTTCGTCTACATCTCGGACCTCGGGCGGGCGACGCTCGGCCTGCGCGCCGAGATCGGGACGCGTGTGATCGTGAAGGCGGAGGCGACGAAGAACGAAGAGCTCGGCAACCTGCCGACGATTCCCAACGACGTCGTCACCTCATCCCTCGTCATCAAATACTAGGAACCTCGATGCGCACACTCTTAGCGTTGGCAGCGATCGTCGTCTTCGTCGGTGACGCAGGTGGCAAGCCCGGTAACGGCAGCGTGAAGGGCACGGTGACCGTCAAGGGCAAGAGCAAGGACACCAAGGTCGTCGTCTACCTCGAGAACGTGCCCGGCACGGCGGTGCCGCCGAAGCAGCACGCGGTGATCCGCCAGCGCGAGAAGCAGTTCGATCCGCCGCTGACCGTCGTCGTGAAGGGCACGACGGTCGACTTCCCGAACGAGGACAAGATCTTTCACAACGTGTTCTCGGTCTCGCGGCCGGCGCGCTTCGACCTCGGCCTCTACAAGAGCGGGACGGCGAAGTCCGTCGAGATGAAGCGCTCCGGCACCGTCGACGTGTACTGCAACATTCACCCCGACATGATCGCGAAGGTGAAGATCCTAGATAACGGCTTCTATACGATCACGAATCCCAAGGGAGAGTTCGTGATCGACGGCGTGCCGCCGGGCGAATATCCGGTGGTCGCATGGCTACCGTCGGGGGACGAAGCGAAGGGCACTGTCACGGTGAAGGCGGGCGCGTCCGCACAGGTCAAGCTCGAGCTCACCGAGGTCGCGAAGAAGGAGACGCACACGCGAAAGGACGGCACGCCATACGGCCGTTACAAGTAGCTCTCGTCCTCCTCGTCGCGTGCAAATCGTCGTCGGAGAAGCCGGCGCCGGCGAAGAAGGACGTGTCTTTGGTCGCCGTCACCGCGGGTGACGCAGCGGCTGCGCCTGCCGTGGATGCGGCCGAGCGCAAGGTGTGGATCACCGGCAGCGGCCGGTGCGGCGAGTGCCACGAGAAGATGTTCGACGAGTGGGAGACGTCGGCGCACGCGCAGAGCGTGAGCTCGCCGCTGTACAAGACTGCCGTCGCATCGGCGAAGGACGCGACCTGCGAGCGCTGCCACGCGCCGCTCGCCCAGGTCGCGCCGCGCGACATCGTCGTCACCGAGGGCGTCACCTGCGACGTCTGCCACACGATGCGCGAGATCAAGCCGAGCGTCGACGGTGGCTCGTGGCAGCTCGCGGTCGACGACATGGTCAAGTACGGGCCGCGGTGCGACCTCAAGGATCACTACTTCCACCGCATGGGCTGCTCGCCCGAGCACAAGGAAGCCGAGCTGTGCGGCTCGTGCCACTGGTGGGAGCCCAAGGGCGTGCCGGTGTTCACCGAGTACGCCGACTGGAAGGCGGGCTGGGCCGCGAAGGAAGGCTACCCATGCCAGAGCTGCCACATGCCGAAGGACAAGGCGGCGCTGGCGACGGGCTCGCCGGTGCGCACGGGCGTCCCGCATCACGGCCTGCTCGGCAAGGCGAAGGACCTCCGCGCCACGGCGCTCGCGCTCGAGATGAAGCTCGACGCGCAAGGCGCGCTCGCCGTGACGCTGACGAACAAGCTCGCCGGGCACGCGGTGCCGGCGGGATTGCCCGAGCGGCGCATCGTCGTCCGCGCACGGCTCGAGGACGGCAGTGGCACGGAGACCTGGCACGACGAGCGCGCGCTCGGCCGCACACTCGTCGATGCGAACAACGCGGAGGTGCCGTTCTGGAAGGCGGTCCGCGTCGCGTCCGACACGCGCATCGCGCCTCGCGGCTCGCAGTCGATGACGTTCACGGTGCCGATGGCGCAGGCGGGCAGCGTCGAGGTCGACGTCGTGTACCGCGGCCTGTCCGATGCGATCGCGAAGCAGCTCGGCGTCACCGACGTCGAGGAACAGCCGATGACGAAGGCGTCGATAAAGCTGGGCGGGGGATATCCGAAGACGGCGAAGAGCGGAAAGAAATGAAGCTACGCACGACGGTCTTTCTGTGGGTGCTGCTGCTCGTCCTCGTCGTGCTCGGCGCGACGATCGGTACGATCTTCGTCGTGTTCGATCGGTCGACGCGCGATCGCGTCGCCTCCGAGCTCGCGCGCAGCCGCGAGGTCACGCTCGATCTTCACGCGAACCGCGAGTCGCTGCACCGCCAGGAGTGCCGCGTCGTCGCCGAGGAGCCGCGTCTGCGCGCCGTCGTCGCGACCGAGGATGTCGCGCGCGAGACGATCCTCGATGCGGTCCGCACGCTCGCCGAGACGCTGCGGGCCGGCGTGTTCGTGATCGTCGACGCCGATGGCAGCCTGATCGCCGACAGCGCCGCACCGGATGCCGCCGGGTTCTCGCTTGGCGATCGGCCGGTCGTGCGCGACGCGCTCGCGAAGGGGCAGGGCGAGGGCGTGTGGTTCGCCGACGACAAGGCGTTCCAGGTCTCCGGTTGCCGGCTCGAGTTCGGCGCTCGCGTCGTCGGTGCGCTCGTCGTCGGTCATGCGATCGATGACGAGTTCGCGAAGACCGTCACCCAGCACACCGGCGCGCTACTCGTCGTGATCTCCGATCGCGCGGCGGTGACGCCCTTGCCGAAGGGCGTCGGTTCCAGCGAGCTCGGGCCCGCGCTCGACGCGATCCGTGCGGGCGGCCGCGAGGTCTCGCTCGCCGGCACGCACTACTACGCGCAGCTCGTGCAGATGCCCGGCTACGACGGCGAGCACAAGGTCGGCTACCTGCTTCTGCGGTCGATCGACGAGGCGCTCGCGCCCGCGCGCAAGATCGTGCGCATTCTCGCGATGCTCCTCGGTGCCGCCGTGATCGCGACGCTCGTGCTCGCGCTCGGCCTCGCGCGCCGGCTGTCGCGGCCGATCGACGCGCTCGTCGCGCGCACCCGCTCGATCGCCGCCGGTGACCTCCGCGCGAAGGCGATCGTTGGACCGACCGAGGTCCAGGATCTCGGACTCGCGATGGACCGCATGGCGAGGGAGCTGGACGAGTCACGTCAGTCGCTCGCCGACAAGGAGCGCCTCGCGCGCGAGCTCGAGATTGCCGCGCGCATCCAGACGTCGATCCTGCCGAAGAACCTCGACGTCGAGGGTCTCGAGATCTCGGCGCACATGATGACCGCGACCGAGGTCGGCGGCGACTACTACGACGTCCTCACCGTCGACGACGGCTGCTGGATCGCAGTCGGCGACGCATCGGGACATGGCCTCACCGCGGGTCTCGTCATGATGATGGTGCAGACCGGCGTCGCGACGCTCGTCCGCGCCCAGCCCGATGCGCACCCCAAGGACGTCATCAAGACGATGAACCGGGTGCTGTTCGAGAACGTGCACGACCGGCTCGAGGCCGAGCGCCACATGACGCTCTCGCTCATGCGCTATCGCAAGGGCGGCTCGCTCGTCGTCGCGGGCGCTCACATGGACGCCGTTGTATGGCGCGCAGCGACGCAGTCGATCGAGATGCTCGGCACCAAGGGCACGTTCCTCGCGATCACCGACGATATCGACCATGTCAACGTCGAGCAGGAGTGGAGGCTCCACCACGGAGACCTGCTCGTTCTTCTGACCGATGGCGTCACCGAGGCCGAGGACAAGGCAGGTAACCCGTTCGGATACGAGGGCGTCGTCGAGGCCATCGAGCCGAGGGCGACCAAGCCGGTCAAGGACATCCAGACCGCCCTGTTCGACGCCGTGACGAGGCATTCCCCGACGCTCGCCGATGACTGTACAATTCTTGTTCTGCGCTACGTCGGTCCAGGGGAGACCAGCGGCTGATGGCCGAGTTCCACATCAACGTGGGGATGCTCGCGCTATCGCGCGGGTTCATCACGCTCGAGGCGTTCGCCAAGGGCATGGAGGCGCTCGCGAGGTCCGAGCGCCAGTCCGTCCACGAGCTGTGGGGCGTGTTCATGAGCGCGGACCAGCTCGCGACCGTGCTCGACGTGATCGGCAAGGGCACGTCGACCGCGCCCGAGACGGTGATCGTGCCGACGAGGCTGAAGGCACAGGTCGCCGACACCCGGGTTGGCGTGATCGCCGAAGCGTCGACGAGGATCGCGCGGGGACCGCTGCCGAACGAGAACGCGACGGCGCCCACCGCGGCAGTCGTCGAGCCGATCCACGACGAGAAGGGCACGATGCCGCTCGCCGTGATCGAGATGCCCGAGCTGCTCGGCAAGCGCTATCGCAAGGTGTCGGTCCTCGGTAAGGGCGGCCTCGGCGAGGTCATGGCGTGCGACGACACCGTGCTGCAGCGGACCGTCGCGCTCAAGGTCGGACACCTGAAGGGCGAGGTCGACTCGTACTCGACGAAGATCATCCTCGCGCGCGAGGCGCGGATCATCTCGGCGCTCGAGCACCCGAACATCATCCCGATCTACGACGCCGGCATCGACTCGACGCGCGGTCCGTTCTACGTGATGCGTCAGGTCACGGACACCTCGCTCGAGATGATCCTGAACCAGCGCAAGAAGGGCGAGGGCAACCCGCACGACTACACGCTGAACCGCCTGCTGCGCTACTTCCTCCAGGTCTGCAACGCGGTCGACTACGCGCACCATCGCGGCGTCATCCACTGCGACATCAAGCCGGCGAACATCCTGCTCGGCGAGTACGGCGAGGTCCTCCTCGTCGACTGGGGCCTGGCGCAGTCGCGCAACCATCCGCTCGGCGTGCGCGGCGGAACGCTCGGCTACATGGCGCCCGAGCAGATGGATGCGTCGATCGAGCGCTTCGACTGGCGCACCGACGTGTTCGCGCTCGGCGCGATCATCTACGAGATCCTGTGCGGCGCGGCGGCGTTCGACGAGGCGCGCAAGTCGGAGGTCACCGAGCTCAGCAAGGATCCGCTGCGGCTCTACAAGACGCCGCCGCAGCCGAGCACGGTCGATCCGAGGCTCGAGATTCCTCGCGAGGTCGAGGAGGTCTGCATGCGCGCGATCGAGACCGACCGCGACAGGCGCCTCGAGACGGTGCGCCAGCTCGCCGATGCGATCGAGGAGTGGATCGAGGGCTCCAAGCAGAAGGAGCGCCAGCGCATCGAGGCCGACAAGAGCGCCGACGCCGGCGACGAGCTCGCCGAGCGCTATCACGAGTTCGTCGAGTCGCGCCCCGAGAAGCTGACCGTGTTCCGAGCGCTCCGCGCCGACGTCGTGCCGTGGGCCAGCCTCGACGACAAGCAGGACCTGTGGGACGCCGAGGACATCGTGCGCGTCACCGACGCGCTGCAGGTCCGCACGTTCCACTCGGCGGTGTCCGCGTACGAGCGCGCGCTCGACGCGGTGCCGAACCACACGCGGGCGCGACGCGGCCTCGCGCGGCTCTACTGGTCGGAGTTGCAGCGTGCGCGCCAGCGCGGCGAGGCGCTCGAGGAGGTCGCGTACGAGCAGCTGCTTCGCGAGGTCGACGACGGCACGTTCGTGCGCGAGCTCCAGCGCGACGGCCTGCTCGAGCTGACGTTCGGCGAGCACGCGGGCCGCGTGACGCTCGCGCCGCTCGTCGAGAATCAGCGCCGGCTCGTCGAAGGAGCGGGCGAGGTGATCGAGGAGCGCCCGACGGCACATCGCTCGCTCCCCGCGGGCCGCTACATCGTCAGCACGTCGATCGGCGACGGTCCGGGCCGCGTGTCGTGGCCGCTCAACATCGAGCCGGGCTCGCTGTGCAAGATCGCGGTCGACCCGCCGGAGATGTGCCGCGCCGGCGACGGCGAGGTCCTGATCCCGGGCGGTGTCGCGCGGCTCGGCGGCGATCCGCTGAGCTCGGAGGCCGAGGAGCCGATCGTCGCCGACCTGCCGGGATTCATTCTCCAGCGCTACCCGGTGACGTTCGGGCAGTGGTCTCTGTTCATCGAGGATCTGCGGTCGACCGACCCAGCGCTCGCGGAGAAGCACGTGCCGAAGAGCGGACCGGGCCAGCCCACGTGGCCCGTGTTCGGCGTCAGCGCGGAGTCCGCCGAAGCGTACGCCGCGTGGCTATCGCAGAAGGAAGGGCGCACCTGGCGCCTGCCGACCGAGCTCGAGTGGGAGAAGGCAGGTCGCGGCACCGACGGACGCATCTATCCGTGGGGCGATCAGTTCGACGCGACGTTCTGCAAGATGCGCGATAGCCGCCCGGGCCTGCCGCACCCGGAGGCGGTCGGGGCGTTCGAATGGGACGTTTCTCCGTACGGCGTGCACGACCTGGCGGGTGGCGTCGCGGAGTGGTGCATTCCCGATCATCGACGGATGGCGCCGCGCGAGCCGCGCGAGGTCGTGTCGCGCGGTGGTGCGTGGTCGGACTGGCCGATCGATTGTCGGCTCGCTTCACGTCGTCGGTATTACGCGACCGAGTACGCGTCGCGTGTCGGAGTACGGTTGGCGCGGGATCTGTAACGTTCGAGGAGAACCATGGAGAACCTTCAATCAGGGGACCTGACGATCGAGGTGACGACCTCACCCGAGGGCGTGTTTGCGTGCACGTGGCGCGGCAAGAGCAACGAGCGCAATCCGCCCGAGATCCTGAAACCGTGGTTCGAGAAGCTGCTCGCCGCGGTCAACGAGCGGAAGAGCTCGATCGAGATGCACTTCGAGAAGATCGAGCACTTCAACTCGTCGACGATCACGGCGCTGATCAAGCTGATCCAGACGTGCCGTAAGTCGAACGTCAAGCTGGTGATGGTCTACGACCAGAGCCTCAAGTGGCAGCGCCTGTCGTTCGATGCGCTGCGCGTCTTCGAGAAGAACGACGATCTGTTCCACCTGAGGTCCGCATGAGCGCCATCCCAGACGATTTTGGCTTCTCGATCGACCTGACCGTTCGCAACGAATGGAAGAACGTCGATCTGCTGCGCACCAGCGTGCAGAACTGCTTCGTCGCGGTGTTCGCCGACATGGATGGTTGCCACGCGATCGCGATGGTGACCGGCGAGCTGCTCGAGAACGCGCTCAAGTACGGCAACTGGGTCAGCGGTGATCGCGCGATGTTCCGCCTCCGCGTCGTCGGCAACGCCGGCAACATCGAGGTGAGCGTGCAGAACCCGCTCAAGCCCGACGACACGAACGCGCACACGCTGATGAATTCGATCGAGTGGATCAACAGCTTCGCGAAGCCCGAGCAGGCCTACCGCGCGCGCATGCTGCAGATCGCGCAGGACGAGAGCACGGAGTCGTCGCCGAGCCAGCTCGGCCTCGTGCGCATCGCGTTCGAGGGCAACTGCCGCCTCTCGGCGAAGGTCGAGAACAGCACCGTCACGGTCACGGCGCTGCTGCTGCGCGACGAGCCTTAAGGACAGGCGCTGGAGAGCGCGGCAGGCGCCGGCACCGTCGGCACGCCGTCGCGCAGGTAGCTCGCGAGGAAGCAGCCGTACTGATACTTCACCTCGTCGAGCTGCCGGTAGATCTGGTGCGCGTCGACGATGCCGCCATCGCGGTACTGGACGACGACCGACGTCAGGCCGCCGTTGTTCGCCTTCACCGGATACGGCAGGAGGCCATCCATCCCGTCGAGGCGCAGCGCGTCCTGCGTGCCGGGCCACACGACCTCGCCGGCCTCGCGGTTGCCGTACGCGAGCGCGGCCGCGTCGAAGATCTGGTTCGGGAAGTATTTGTCGTCGAGCCCGATCGGCTGATAGACGTGCCGCGCCGGGATGCCGGGCAGCGGTCGCCGCGACAGCCGCGCCATCGCGTTGATCGGATCGGCGATCTCCCAGCCGAGCTCGATGAGGCCGAGCGCGGGGTGCACGAACGTCAGCTGCTCGGAGTCGACGCCGAGCACACCGCCGAGCAGGTTCTTCGCGCCGGGCACGATCGCGGTGTCGAGGATCATGTAGTTCCAGAAGCCGCCCGCGCCGAACGGCGTCAGCGCGCCATAGCGAGGCTCGACGGCGGCGACCATGTTCGTGTACATGCCGCCCATCGAGTGGCCACCGGCGACGAGCTTGCCCGGATCGAAGTGGCCACCGGGCGTGCCGTCGCACGACGGAATCTCGAGCTCGAGCAGCGCGTCGAGGAGCATGCGCTGCTCGAACACGCCCTGCTGGAACGTGTACGGGAACGCCGCCAGGTTGTTGAGGTTCAGGTAGTCGTAGCTGCCGGCGCCGGGCAGGCGCTCGTTATCGACGGGCAGCGACGATGCGGCGGCCGCGATACCGCGACGCGCGACGATCGCGCCTGGACCTTCTCCGGCGAGCGGCGGACCCTCGGCGGTCTCGCTCGGTCCCTCGTCGACGAGGTCGAACGACGCGCCGCCCGAGCCGTGGAAGTACTGCCAGAGCGGCCAGCCGCCCGCGGGCATCGCGCCGAGCGGCAGCGTGATGCGCAGCGGGACCGTCAGCATGCTCTGCACGATCGGCGTGCCATTCTCGTCGAGCGCGAACCGGCCCTCGCTGTCGAACGGCGCCGTGCCCTTCTGGAACTGCGGGAACGTGACGTCGGCGGTGAACGAACAGAAGCCGTCGTACGTCGTCTGTACGCGCTGGAGGTTTGCGATCGTCGCGTGCTGCGACGTGCGCAGCGCCTCGGAGCGCGCGCGGAGGACGGCGACCTCGTCGCCGGTCGTGAACACGGTCGCGACGAGCGCGTCGTCGATGTCGAGCTCGTCGAGCGTCGCCCACAGTGGCGCGTACAGCGTGGCGGCGGCGGCACCGCGCGAGCCCGCGGGCGTCTTGCCCGCTGCGAGGTCTGCGAACCCGCGCGGGACTTCGACACCGGGCGCGAAGCCCCGGCGAAGCACGACGGCGTAGCGGGTCGTGCCGCGCAGCACGATGCCTGGACGGGGCGCGACCGCGACGAGGCTCTTGCCGTAGCTGTCGTCGGCGAGCGTCTGCGCGACGACCGGGAACGTCTTGCCGTGCTCGGGCGACGCCTCGTCGATGTCGACGATCAGCGCGTCGGCCGCGAGGTCGGCGAGCGCGTGCTGCGGCACCGCGCCGGTGAAGTGGAAGTACGCGATCGGCATCACGGGCCAGCCGTGCCGCTCCTTCGCGACCGAGAGCAGGTCGTTGACGACGGGGATGTTGCGCGTGTTCGGGAACGCGTCGAGGTCGGGGCGGCCGTCGGCGGTCAGGCGCAGGTCCGACGGGAACGGCAGGTCCCAGAACGTGTCGGCGGTGATCGTCGCGTCCAGGTCGAACGCGATCGTGTCGGCCTGGTTCGCCTCGTCGGTGCACGCTGTCACGACGAGCAGCAGGGCAAGCAAACGCATGCCCGTTGGTACCGCGCAGGGGCGCGTCGCCCGACGAATAGAATCTGCCAAGCAGGTGGCTACAGCGTCTGCCGGTTGGCGAGCCAGCGCTGGTAGGCGTCGACACTGCTGAACATCCGGCGGGCCGTGGTCATCAGCCAACCGACCCTCGTCCCCGGATGCTCGACCTGGAGCTTCGTCAGGAATGCGAGGAACGCCGCGCGTTCGGTTGGCGCGTTCGCGAATCGCCGTATCAGGGCGAGGTAATCGTTGTCCTCGGTAGAAATCGCTCGCCCTGCCGCTGCCTGCTCGCTGCTCGAGCGTCGCGCCGTGACCGCCTCGCTCGCGAACACGCGGAATACCTCGGCGTCGGACGGAGCGTACTTGTCGGCGACTGGGGGTGCGATCGGTCGAAGCTTCATCAGCTTCGTCACGATGAACTGCGCGCCAATGTCGTCGACGACGCCGATGCCGTTTCGCCGGAGCTGGGCCGCAGCGTAGAGCCCGGCCTCGAACAGCCGATCATCGCCGGGACGAGACGCGACGAGCTGAGGAATGCTGAGACCGTACATCTGGCTCACGCCGTACGACGTGTCGAGCCACGCCGAGCGAACGCTGCCTCGAGCGTCCATCCACGCGATGAGCGCGTCTGCTCGTCGAGCGATGTCAGCCGGTGTGTTCTTCGTGTGATCGCATGCGAGGAGCAGGAGATCTACGTGGGCGTCGAGTGGTGCTCCGTTCTTGTCCAGCTCGAGCCAGTCCCGCTCTTCGAGGGTCTGGCCGGGGGAAGAGTCGAACGCATCGTCGAGTCTCGACGGGTTCTCCTCGCACGCAGCCAGCACCGCCAACGCCAGCAACCAGCACTTCATGAAGCAAGCGTACGAACAAGCCGGCCCGCGCGGAAGTGCCAAAGTGTGTCCGGCGTCCCGGCGGTCCACGTCTCGTCGCGCGTCAGCGGCATCGTCGCGATCACCGCGACGCGATCCTTCGGTGTGGTCACGGCGGCGAAGTCGACCGTCAGATCCTCGTCGGCGAGTGTCGCGCGCTTGAATGGCGCCTGCCGCACGATGTAGTGCAGCTTCGTCGAGCAGCGCGCGAACAGCTGGCTGCCGTCGCCGAGCAGCATGTTGAACGTGCCGCCCTTGCCGATCTTGCCGGCATGCGCCGCGACTGCAGCGGCGAGGTCCGACTGCGAGCGCGGGTAGTCCCTGAAGTCGTGCGCGAGCGCGCCGAGCAGCGCGCAGAATGCGTGCTCGCTGTCGGTCTCGCCGATCGGATGGAATCGCCCGAGCTTGAGCGACTTCGCCTTCTTCACCGTGCCGTTGTGCGCGAACACGAAGTGGCGACCCCACAGCTCGCGCGCGAACGGATGCGTGTTGACGAGCGACGTGCCGCCGCGCGTCTTCTTGCGAACGTGTGCGATCGCGAGCAGCGTCTTGATCGGGTGCTCGCGCACGAACGTCGCGAGCGGCGACGACGCGGCCGGATGCGGCTCGAGGAACACGCGCGCCATGCGGCCCTCGTAGAGCGCGAGGCCCCAGCCGTCAGCGTGGGGGCCGGCCTTGCCGCCGCGCGTCGCGAGGCCGGAGAACGAGAACACGATGTCTGTCGGGACATTGCACTCCATCCCGAGCAACTCGCACATGGGACGACAACGTTACCAAACCCGCGTCGACCTTGGGACTTCTGGGCGAAATCCGGAATGTGATCCCCCGAGGATTGACCGCTGCGATGAGGTGCCGCTAACTAGAAGAATCGCGACTTCGGCTCAAAGGGTGGAGCCGTCCCGGAAGGTCCGGACGGTGCTCCTCGTGGACGACTTCGACACGCAGCTGCGCGTCTGGGGACGCGAGCTGTCGCAGCACCGCGTGCTGAACGCGAAGACCCGCGAAGACGCGGTGAAGATCGCGAAGCTCGAGCAGGCGGATCTCGCGATCGTCGACCTGTTTCTCGGCGCCGAGAACGGGCTCGATGTCGTGCGCGACCTGCGCGAGCTGTGCCCCGATCTCTACATCGTCGTCGTGAGCGCGGACATGTCGGTCGCGTACGCGATGGCGGCGGTGCGGTCGGGCGCCGACGACGTGCTCGTGAAGCCGTTGCGCTGCATGCACGTGCTGAAGTCGGTCGAGGACGGCAGGCCGCTCGAGCCCGACTGGAAGAACCCGGGACAGCTGACGCTCGACGAGGTCGAGTGGGAGCACATCTCGCGCGCGCTCGTCGAGAGCAAGCAGAACATCACGCAGGCCGCGCAGCGCCTCGGCATCTATCGCCAGACGCTCCAGCGCAAGCTGCGTAAACGCGGTCGCGACGTCCCGGAATCGTGATGCCGAAGCGCATCCTGATCGTCGACGACAGCCCGGTCATTCTTGCAGCATCGAAGCACGCGCTCGCCGAGGCGGGGTTCGAGGTCGAGACGCGCTCGGGCATCGACGAGCTGGGCGACAAGGGTGCCGACGGCTTCGACCTGATCCTGATGGACGTGCAGATGCCCGAGCTGTACGGCGACGACGTCGCCGCGGTGCTGAAGCTCGAGCGCTCGGTGACCACGCCGATCTATCTGTTCTCGACGCTGACCGAGGAGGAGCTGGAAGAGCGGGCGAGGGAAGCGCGCGTCGACGGCTACATCTCGAAGAGCGAGGGCGTCGTGCACCTCGTCGATAGCGTGCGCCGCGCGCTCGCTATGTGACGTCGACGAGGTCGGTCGCGATGCGCGCCAGCGCGTGGAGGGTGTGGCGCTGCCAGGGGAGCGAGTCGTTCGTCGTGAAGCGCAGCTGGTAGCGCTGCTCGGGCGATAGCTCGCGCACGAGACCGAGCCAGCTCGCGAGGACGTCGAAGCACGACGTGTGCAGCTGCTCGAGCCCGCGGATGTCGATCGTGACCTGCCGGCGCGCCGCCTTGACGAGCTGCTCGTGCAGGTCGGTGACGAACGACTCGAGCCGCGGCGCGATCGCGCTGTCGGCATTGCCGCCGAGCGTCACCTCGGCGTCGCCGCCCACCAGGCGCGCCTCGGCCACGAAGTCGAGATCGCGTAGCGCGAGCTCTGCTTCCCCCATGCCGCCAGTATCAGCTGGCCTGGGGCATCAGTGCGAGCGGTAACGACGCGGCGGCGACGATCACCCAGAGCACCACGCCGAGCACGAGAGGCGGGGTGCCGACCTGGGCGAGCCGCTTGCGCGACAGCGACAGGCCGATCAGGAACAGCGCGAGGACGAGCAGGCGGCGTCCGACACCGCTGATCGTGTGGCCGTGCTCGGCGATCGCGGGCACCCACGTGACGAGCGCGGCGACCCCGACGAAGCCGAGGATGAACCACGGCCACTTCACGCTGCGCAGCGAGCCACCGCGCCGGCGACCGACCGCGATCGCGACGGTCATCGGTGCGATCCACAGCGCGCGGGCGAGCTTCGTCGTCGTCGCGACGGCGAGCGCGACGGAGCCGTACGCGAGGCCGGCGCCGACGACCGAGCTCGTGTCGTGAATCGCGAGCGCGGCCCATCGCCCGAACGCGGGCTCGGAGAGGCCGAGCGCGTGACCGATGATCGGGAACACGACGAGCCCGACCGCGTTGAGGATGAACACGACGCCGAGCGCGACCGAGGTCTCGTGCTCCTCGGGCTCGACGACGCTCGCGACCGCGGCGATCGCGCTGCCGCCGCAGATCGCGGTGCCGACCGAGATGAGGAGCGGCGTGTTGCCGGGGATCTTCAAGGCGCGACCGAGCACGGTGCCGAGCCCGACCGCGAGCAGGATGCTCGTCGTCGTGATGAGCAGGCCCGTGCCGCCGACGCGGCCGACGACGGCGAGGTCCATGCCGGCGCCGAGCGCGATCACGCCGAGCTGGAGCGTGTAGGTCGTCATGCGCTTGAGCTCGCGCGGCGGATCGAGCGGCGACACGAGCGCGATGACGAGGCCGGCGGCGAGCGCAGCCCAGCTCGGCGCACCGAGGGCGACGAGCGTCGCGCCGATGGCGGCGATCACGATCCAGTAGATGGTGCGCGCGTTCACTCGGCGCGGGCGTTATGCCACGCGCGTGCGACATATGAAACCGACGCTGACATCGTCGTGCATCTCGACGTGATGCGTCAGTGGCTCATCCGAGATCAACGCACGGTGAATTCATGATGTAGTCGACGGCCTATGAAACGCAGTGTGGGCGTGTTCCTGGTGCTCGTCGCGTTGGTCGGAGCGGCAGCAGCCGAGAAGAAGAAGTCCGCCAAGCCCGCGGAGCCGCCGCCGGCCGCGGAGCCGGCGCCGAGCGAGGCCGAGGAGCCGGCCGACGATGCTCCGCTGACTCCCGAGGAGATCGAGGCGCAGATGCCGCCTCACGTGAAGGGGCCCAAGCTTGTCGAGCTCGGGCACGAGATCGAGCTCGATCTGCCCGAGGGCATGATCCTGCTCGAGCGCGAGGAAGCGCAGAAGCTGATCCGCCAGGGCGGCGACGACGCGGAGAACGCACTCGGTGTCGTCGTGCGGCTCGATGCCCAGTGGTGGGCGGTGATCGAGTACAACGACGTCGGCTACGTCGACGACAGCGATGCCGATCAGCTGAACGCCAACGAGCTACTCGACGCGTACAAGCAGGGCACGCAGGAGCAGAACGTCAAGCGCAAGCAGCTGGGCGTCGCCGAGCTCGTGCTCGACGGCTGGAGCGAGATGCCGGCGTACCAGAAGACGGTCAAGCACCTCGTCTGGGGCCTCAAGGGCCACAGCACCGACGGCGTGTTCATCAACTACTTCACGCGTCTCCTCGGTCGCAACGGTTACATCTCGATCAACCTGATCGATTCGCCCGAGAACATCGAGGCGGCCAAGGTTCAGGCGCAGCCGCTCCTGACGGCGACGCGCTACAAGCCAGGGTCGCGTTACGAGGATCACAAGGACGGCGACAAGAGCTCGGGCCTGGGGCTGCGCGCGCTCGTCCTCGGTGGCACCGGTGTCGCGGTCGTGAAGGCCGCGAAGGCCGGCATCATCGTGAAGCTCCTGCTCGTGTTCAAGAAGGGCTTCATCGTCGTGTTCGCGGCGATCGGCGGCTTCTTCAAGTGGCTGCTCGGCCGCAAGAAGCGCGAGAACACCGAGGTGCCGCCGGAGCCGCCGGCGGTATCGGGTGATCCGCCGAGCGTCTAGCGAACGTTCTCGGGCGTGAACAGCTCGATCGTCGCGATCGGCGCGCCATTCGCGTCGGTCCCACCGACGAGCAGGATCTGATCGTTCGGCAGCGCGATCGCGCGTGCGGCGGTGCGAGGCACGACGAGCGGAACCGTGTCGAGCGGGGTGAAGTCGGGC
>JABFXX010000031.1 GCA_013368795.1 Kofleriaceae bacterium | reverse complement strand
CCTTCCATGAGTGCGTTCCTCGCCACGAATACCCGGACCCATAGCTGCGGCCAGCTCCGCGCGAGCGACGTCGGCAAGCGCGTCGTCCTGACCGGCTGGGTCAAGACGTACCGCGACCACGGCAAGGCGGTGTTCATCGATCTGCGCGACCGCGACGGCCTCACGCAGCTCGTCTTCGACGAGAGCTTCAACGCGCCGGCAACGCACCTCGCGAACGAGCTGCGCAGCGAGTGGTGCATCGGGATCACCGGCGAGGTTCGGTCGCGTGGCACCAACGTCAACGAGAAGCTGCCGACCGGCGCGATCGAAGTCTGGGTCGACAACATCGAGGTGTTCTCGAGGGCGGAGACGCCGCCGTTCCAGATCGAGGATCAGGTCGATACGAACGACGCGCTCCGCCTCAAGTACCGCTACCTCGATCTCCGCCGGCCGAAGCTGCAGAAGAACCTGATCACGCGCTCGGCGATCACGCGCGTCACGCGCGACTTCCTCGGCAAGAACGGCTTCCTCGAGATCGAGACGCCGTTCATGGTGAAGTACACACCGGGCGGCGCGCGTAACTTCCTCGTCCCGTCGCGGCTCAACCCCGGCCAGTTCTACGCGATGGCCGAGTCGCCGCAGATCTTCAAGCAGCTGCTGATGGTCGCGGGCTACGAGCGCTACTTCCAAATCGTGCGCTGCTTCCGCGACGAGGACCTCCGCCTCGATCGCCAGCCGGAGTTCACGCAGATCGATATCGAGATGTCGTTTGTCAACGAGCAGATCCTCCAGGACACGATGGAGGGCCTGATCTCGACGCTGTGGCGCGACGTGCTCGGCGTCGAGATCAAGCTGCCGCTGCGCCGCATGCCGTACGCCGAGGCAATGGAGAAGTACGGCGTCGACAAGCCGGACCTGCGCTGCGACCTCGTCCTGTGCGACGTCACCGAGGCGTCCAGGAGCTGCGGGTTCCGCGTGTTCGAGAGCGTCGTTGCGAGCGGCGGCATCGTGAAGGCGCTGCGCGTCCCCGGTCCCGCCGAGAAGCTGCCGCGCTCGATCCTCGACGGCCTCAACGACTTCGCGAAGTCGTTCGGCGCGAAGGCGGCGTGGGCGCGCGTCCAGGAAGGCGGCCAGTGGCAGGGCATCAAGGGGCTCACCGACGAGGCGCGCACCGAGATCAACCGCATCGCCGGCGCGACGCCCGGTGACACGCTCATCTTCGTCGCCGACAAGGCGAAGGTCGCGAACGCGACGCTCGGCGCGATCCGCATCCACTACATCGGCGAGAAGCTCGGCCTCATCCGCAAGGGCGAGTGGCAGTTCATGTGGCTCACCGACCCGCCGCTGTTCGAGATCGAGGACGGCGAGGTCGCGGCCGCGCACCACCCGTTCACGTCGCCGCGCGTCGAGGACGAGGACAAGCTCGAGACCGATCCGGGCAAGGTGCTCGCGCGCGCCTACGACCTCGTGCTGAACGGCGTCGAGGTCGGCGGCGGCTCGATCCGTATCCACCGCAGCGAACTCCAGGACCGCGCGTTCAAGGCGCTCGGCATCTCCGAGGAGGAGCGCCGCGCGAAGTTCGGGTTCCTGCTCGACGCGTTCAAGTACGGCCCGCCGCCCCACGGCGGCATCGCGTTCGGCCTCGATCGCCTCGCGATGCTGATGACCGGCGCGGAGTCGCTGCGCGACGTGATCGCGTTCCCCAAGACGCAGAAGGGCTCGGACCTCATGACCGAGTGCCCGACGTCGGTCTCGAAGAAGCAGCTCGACGAGCTGTTCATCCAGCTGCGTCCCGACCTGCCGACGAAGTAGTCAGCGGTACACGCAGAGCATGTACCAGTAGCCGTCGGTCTGGTTCGGGCGCACGACGAACTTCCAGTCGAGGTGGACGATCGTGATGCCCGGCCTCTCGGCGAGCCACTTGCCGAGGTCTTCCATCATGTCGTCGAACGAGGAGTTCCACCAGCTCTGCTGCGCCATGGCAGAACTGTAAGGCTCACGTCGACCAGACGGGCGTGATCTCGAGGTCGATGCGAACGCCTCTGCGAATCACGCCGAGCTTCGCCGGTTTCCCGGCCTCCCACGTCCGGAGTGCCTTGTGCAGCTGATCGATGCCTTCGATCGGCATGTCGGCGAACCGCACGAGCAGATCGCCGTCGACGAGGCCGGTCTTCGCTGCGGGTGATCCGGGCTCGACCGACTGCACCTCGACCGCGGCGGCGCCGAGGCCGTGGTGATACGCGAGCCGGCGATCGAGCGGCCGCCGCGCGGCGCCGATCCCGAGCCACGCGCGGCGCACGCGACCGTGCGCGAGCAGCTGGCCGAGCACCCACGCCGCGGTCTCGACCGCGATCGCGAAGCCGAGGCTCTGCGAGTTCGCGATGATCGCGGTGTTCACGCCGATCACGTGCCCCGCCGTGTCGAGCAGCGGCCCGCCGGAGTTGCCGGGATTGAGCGGGGCCGTGTGCTGGATGACGCCGTCGATCAAACGATTGCCCCTGCCGCGCAGGCTGCGGCCGAGTGCCGAGACAACGCCGGTCGATACCGTCGACTCGAAGCCGAGCGGGTTGCCGATCGCGACCGCGAGCTGACCGACGCGCGGCGACAGCGTGCCCTCGACAGCGAGGTACGGCACCGCCTGCCCTGCTCCGCTCGCGAGCGCCGATGGATCGACGCGCACGAGCGCGAGATCGGTCGCGGGATCGTCGCCCTTCAGCTGGCCGTCGATGGTCTCGCCCGCCTGCGTGCGCACGCGGATCGTCTTTGCACGCGAGACGACGTGGCTGTTCGTCATCACGTAGCCATCGGGGGTGACGACGAAGCCCGAGCCGGCGCCGCTCGGACCGCGTCCCGAGCCGACCTCGAGGCTGACGACCGCGGGCCCCGCCTTCTCGACGACGCCGATCACAGCGCGCGAGTAGCTATCGAGGAGATCGGCGTCGTCCGGCACGATCGCGGGCTTCGCCGCCGCGTTCACGCGCGGCTCCCCAGCGTGACGTCGAGCTCCTGCTTCGCACCGCCGCGCAGGATGCCGAGCTTCACCGTTTTGCCGGGGCGCTCGTGGAGCGCCGTGCGAAGCGAGTCCGGCCCGCCGACCGCGACGCCGTCAAGCTCGACGATCACGTCCCCGACGATCACGCCCGCGGTCGCGGCCGGGCTGCCATCCTCGACGCTCGCGACGATCGCGCCGCCCTTCGCCGGGTACGTGCCGACGCCGAGGTAGCCGCGGCGGACACCGCCGTGTTGCTCGAGCTCGCCGACGATGCGGCGGAGCGTCGCGACGTCGATCGCGAGGTCCGCGCCACGGACGACCGTCCGCGTGTTCATGCCGATGACCGCGCCATCGGCGTCGATCAGCGGGCCGCCGGCGAACCCGCGCGGGATCTGGCGATCGCTCTCGATGTAACGATCGAGCGTGCCGCCCCACGGCGTCTTCACCGCGGGGCCGAGGACGCCGATCGCGCGAAGCGACGCGCGCGCCGTGCGGCCGGGCCGACCGATCGCGAGCGCGAGGTTTCCGACGGCGAGACCGTCGACATCGCGGAGCTTGGCCGGCGTGAGCCCGCCGCCGGACACCCGTACGAGCGCGATATCCGTCCCCGGGTCTCTGCCGATGACCTCGGCGTCTCTCTCGTCGAGGTTGCCGTCCGGCAGACCGATGCCTACGGTCGTCCGGTCCGGAGTGTGGAAGCTGGACGTAACAACGAGATCCTCGGACCACACGAGGCCCGTGCCGCCGGTCCGGCCACGCGAGACGTGGACGACCGAGGGAGCCGCGGCGGCAACCGCGGCAGCGAGAGCTTGGTCGAGCTGGTGGAACACATCGAGAGCGGGTTGCGCCATGGAACAGTCTCCTTCACGGATCACCTTGCGCGGTTCTCTCGGCGCGAAACATCGGCTGTTCGGCGAGGTTTTCGTCGAAAAAACAGCCAGGTGCTTCGCCAACTTCCACCGATCTCGGAGGCTTTCCTGCCCGAGCGGGGAGGGTTGACCCGGACGTACGGCGTGGCCATGTTGCATCCACTGGAGCCATAGATGACCCGTAATCCTCAACTGTCCCTGGGCTCGGTCACGGACCCGATCAAGGTCGCGCTCCTGACCGATGACCCGCTCATGCGCGCCGGCCTCTCGAGCCTGCTCGCGCAACTGGGATCGATCCACGTCGTCGAACGCGACGCGGCGGAAGTCGCGTTGTGGGACGCCGGTGTCGATTCTGACAAGACGCTGACTCGCCTCGGCGAGATTCGAAACCTCCCCATGCCCGCGGTCGCCGTCGTCGGCGATCAAGCCCACGTTGCCCCGGCCCTCGCGGCTGGTGCACGCGGCGTGGTTCTCCGTGACCAGGTCGGTCCCGGAATCCACGCAGCGCTCGCGGCCGTCCGCAGCGGTCTCACCGTCATGGACGCCGCGCTCGCTGAATCGCTCGTGCCGGCTCAACCGGCAAAGGCCGCCACGACCACGACCAACGGTAAGGGTCGCGGCGAGCTGACCGAGCGCGAGCGGCAGGTGGTGCAGCTTCTCTCCGAGGGCCTGTCGAACAAGCTCATCGCGGACCGCCTTGGAATCAGCGATCACACCGCGAAGTTCCACGTCAACGGCGTGATGATGAAGCTCGGCGCTTCGACCCGGACCGAGGCCGTCGTCGAAGCGATGCGCCGCGGCCTGATCCGCCTGTAACCGCAGGCGGCAACCAGCCGAAGGCGTCGAGCGCGACGAGGCCGCTGTCACCGACGGTGACGCCCTCGTCTTCCAGCAGCCGACGCTGCACCGCTGCGCCGACCGGATCGTGAATCGCGATCCGGCCGCGCAGCTTTCCCGCTTTTCCGATCACGCGCTGCCACGGCAGCTTGTCGGTCGGCTTGCTCGTCTTCAGCGCGGCGCCGGCGACCCGTGCACCGCCGGGAATCCCGGCGAGCTCGGCAACCTGGCCATACGTTGCGACGTGGCCGCGCGGAATCTTGCGGACGACCGCATAGATCCGTTTGAACAGCTCGCGCAGGTGTTCGCTGTCGCTCGTCATCGACGGGCGATGTTACTGGGTTCACTTCATGTAGGAGAGGTCTACAGGGTGATGCCTGCAGACATGATCCGCGTCACTCGCTGCAATCCACCCGCACCAGCGAATTGCGACCGGCTCGCGAAGGCGACATGCCATCATGCCGACCATGCGAAGGATCAGGGGATCGGCTGCGCTCGCGCTTGCTCTCACGCTCGCCACCGCCTGCGGCAAGGAGGTCGCCGACGACACGCCTGGGAACACAGACGATGCCGCGACGACGATGCCCGACGCGTTCGTTCCACCGGCGGGCTACACGAAGCTGATCGGTCGCTCGTGGACGCTCAACGCCGGGCAGCACGACATCTACCGGTGCGTCCGCCTGACCGTCCCCGAGGACATGTACATCACGAACATCATGGCGCAGGCGCCGAACGGCACGCACCACACCGTGCTCTCGATCGCTGGCGCCAACGGCACGGCGGGCCCCGACGGCGAGCAGGACTGCAGCGTCAGCACGCTCGGCATGGTGATGCTCTACGCCTCGGGCGTCGGCACGTCGCCGCTCGACTTCCCCGACGGGGTCGGCATCAAGGTCTCTGCCGGCCAGCAAATCCACCTGAACCTCCACCTCTACAACGCGTCCGACGACAGCATCTCCGGCGAGTCGGCGATCTTCGTCAAGGCGCAGCCGACGCCGCCGCCGACGCTCGCGGAGATGGTGTTCGCCGGCAAGATCTTGTTCTACGTCGACGCGAACCCGATGAACGATCCCAACAAGGTCACGCCCATCACGGGTGGCTGCACGGTCAACACGCCCTACACCCTGTTCGCTGTCTGGCCGCACATGCACAAGCTCGCGGTCCACCAGAAGGTCGAGCTGATCCGCAACTCGGCATCGACGACGCTGCACGACAAGGACTACACGTTCCTCGAGCAGAACTACTACATGAAGTCGCCCGAGGTGCAGGTGCAGGCGGGCGACCAGATCAAGGTCACATGCGACTTCGTCAACAACACGGGGGCGCGCGTGACGTTTGGCGACAGCTCCGACAAGGAGATGTGCTTCGCGGGTCTGTACCGTTACCCGGCGCAGAACGCCGGCCTGTTCCAGTGCACCGACCAACCAGGCTTCTGATCGGCGACGCGGACGGGCGACGCGGACTACATCGAGCCTGTAAGACTCGCTGCGCGTTGCGCGATCGCGGAGTCGTGATCCGAGGCGAGCGCGGCGAGCGCGGCCGATCGCAGAGACTCGTCGGGGACCGCTTGCGCGAGCAGACCCTGCAACTCGGGCGATGCGCGGAATGGGCCAGCGTCTTCGAGCGGCGCAGTCGCGAGCACGCGACGAAGTAGCGCCTGTGCGCGGAGCGACGCGAGCCGCGCGGCGAGCTTCTCGCTGTGGGCGCGCTTGTAGTGATCGACGAGCACGACGTCGGGAAAGCTCGGCGTCGCGAGCTTGAACCACGCGCCGACGCGCGGACGGTGGTAGGTCGTGATCGTCGGCACGGCGAGCTCGTCGAGCGGCACAGTGACGACCGAGCGCCCCTGGCGCAAGTGGATCGCGTTGCCCGGAACATCGACGAGGAGCGTACGAAGGCCGACGATGCCGCCGAGGCCGACGAGCGCGATGAGCCCGCCGAACACGAACGCGATGATGCCGCCAGCGACGGGCACGACGGGACTGCCGACGACGAGGACGCCGATGCCGCCAACGACGGGGATGAGCCCGATCAGGAGCATCAGCGGGCCCATGATGCGCGAGTCGAGATCGATCCGGACGATCCCGTTCATGCGTATCCATCCTGCTTCTGCGCGTTCATCGTGGAAGCCATTCGTCCTTCGTCATCGCACGCGCTCGCCGACGTAAGGTTCGAGGTCGCTCGGGACGAACACGCCGTATTCGAGGCGCGCCGAGATCGACTTTGCATGCCACATCGCGGCGAGACCCTCGTCGTGACGCAATAGCGCCTGCGAGAGCGCGATGCGGTCGGCGACCTTCTCGCCGATACCGAGCGCGGCGAACAGCGCGAGCAGCGGATAGACGGACGTCGAGGTCAGCGTGTCCTGGATCTCCTGGACGAGCGCCGCACTGTCGAGCTGCAGGTGATACTCCTCCTCGACGCGAGACACGACGACGCCGCCCTCGACGGGACGCGGGCGATTGCGGCCGAACACGAGCTCGACGAGCTCACCGCTGCGCCCGATCGCGAGCACCTTGCGGCGGCGGTCGCGCAACACGGTCCAGCTCGCTGTTTCAGCGACACGCTCGAAGCCGCGGACCCGGGTGAAGTTGCGAACGCGTGCGTCGTGCCATGCCCCGCCAACATCCGAAGCACGCAGACAGGTCACGTGCCACCAGCCGGCGGACTCCTCGGGCGGCGACCCACGCTCGATCAGGAACGAGTCGAGCTTGTCGAACTGGCCTCCGAGCTCGAGCACCGGCAGATCGCAGGCGACGCACGTCGGCAAGCTCATCGCTGAAGCTCGTCGGATTGCGTCTTCATCGCGGACTCACCGTACCACCGCGCCAGCCTACTTCCCTCGCCGGCGCGGGCGTACGGCAGCGTCGAGCGCGGTGATGCGAGCAAGGTCCGCGATGTTCGCGTCGATCACGCCCTTGTGGTAGCTACGCGTTCGAGCCGAGCAGCTTCGTCGCGTGA
The DNA here is from genome assembly GCA_013368795.1 of Kofleriaceae bacterium. Taxonomy (GTDB): domain Bacteria; phylum Myxococcota_A; class Polyangia; order Haliangiales; family Haliangiaceae; genus JABFXX01. The sequence continues at coordinate 21,934 of JABFXX010000031.1, read as the reverse complement.
TCGCGGACGCTGTCGCTTCGACCACTCTGGTCTCGTGCGCGTCCGCCTATTCGTAACCATCGCGCTTCTGTGACTCGAGGAGCGATTGCATCGTCGTGAGGACGAGGTGCGGTGTGCGGACCCGGCGTAGGAAGCTCGCGACATCCTCGTTCGTCCCCTGCTTCACCCAGCGTCCCGATGTCGTCTTGCCGCTCTTGGAGGTGACCCTCACCTCGAGGAAGCGCTTCTCGGACTCGAGCGGGTTCGGGGCGAACCGTAGGCTCAAATCGCTGCACTCGCCGAACGCCCCGATTGGCTCGTAGATGTGCTCGAACGAGCCGCGCACGGGCGCTTGTTCCACTTTCGAAGCGAGCGCGCGAGCCCCGACGGCGACCCTCCGCATCCACGCGTTCGTGATGTCGTCGGTCACCTGGTCGTGGTGAGGCACGTCGAGCCACAGCGAGAGGTCCTGCCCGAGGTAGTACGCCCACTCGATATCGGCCTCGAGGTTTCCCGTGTCGTAGGTCGGGTCGAGCTTCGGCGATTCGTCTCGCTCCTCGACGACGACGAGCGCGCCGCCATCCTTGCGCACGCAACGCACGCCGCGATGACCGATGTCGTTCTTGTCGAAGAACGTCTCGATCGTGGCCACCTGCGCCCGTGGGACGCTCGCCTTGCCCACGCCGAGCTCCGTCGAGGTCCCCTGCGCGACGAGTGCGGCCTCTGACCAGATCGCAGCGCCCTTCTCGTCGAAGACCCACACGTACTGCTGGTCGCGATGGGTGCCACCGACGCGGACGTTTCGCCTACGAAGCCGATCGTTGGTGTCCTCGCGCGCGTCGTCCGCGACCTCCTCGACGGCGAGCAGCTTCGCGCCCGACAGCCCAACTGCGTATACCCGCAGCATGCGATGCCCCGCGCTCTTGTAGTCCCACGCGCCGACGCGCGGCTCGTGGCGCATGAGTGCTTCATTGAGCGACATCGTCATTGCGGCCATCCTAGCGCGTCGAATCGACCAGTTTCTTCATCACGGCCACGATCGCGTCGGGTGCGCTCGGCGCCCGGAGGAAACCGACGACCTCGCCGCGCGTGCCGCGAACGAGCTGCTCGGGCGCGCTCTTCTTGCCGCTCGGCGTCTCGATTCTCAGCTCGAGTGTCCGTGCGTTCGGCTCCGTCGACAGAAACGCGAGCTCTCCATATCCCACCGGATCCGGCGACGGCAGCGGCTGGGTGAGCTTCGCGCCCGCACCGATGTCCGTGCCCTTCTCCTCGATCTTGTCGGCAAAGTAGCGAGCCATCTGCCACACCGCGTGATCGAGCGTCTCACCCGCTGCGCGCTGGCCGGTCTCGACGTAGAACTTCCGCAGCTCGGCGGTGTCGCGATCCTCGATCGCCGCCTCGCGGGCTGCCCGGGCCGCAGCCACCGCGGGCTCGTCGTACTCGAGGTGCGCCTTCACGAAGCGCCGCGCGATGTCCTCGCCTTGCGCATCCCACGCGGCCTTGCTGACCGTGCGCTGCAGCTCCGCCGTGTCGACCTCCGGCACGGTCCAGCCGTTTGCCCTGGCATGCGCGACGAACTCGTCGGGCAGCTTCGCGTGATAGGTCTCGACGTAGTACGCGAGGTCCGCGGGCCACAGGTACATGCCGTCGGTCGTCATGTTCGGCGGCCCGATCACCGGCCCCCTCTCCTGGAGCACGTCACGCGTGACGCCGGGCGTCGCGATGTAGACCTTGCCCGCGCGCAGGTACGCGACGAGCTTGCCCTCGTCGGGCTGCGCGGTTCTCGCGATCGATTCGCGCAGGCTCGGCCCATCCTTATCGCCGTGGCGAAGCTCGTTGAAGAAGCCGACTCGTCGCAACACCATCATCGCAAGCTCAGCGTATCAGCGCAGGCGTATCTCAGCCGTGTGGTTCCGTCCGATACGCATCTACAGACGAAGCCACAACGCCCAACTGGGAAGACCGCTCCTGGTCCTGCGTATCGCGACCCTTATCATCTGAGTAGGCGCTCCCCCCAAGCGAGCCGCTCTTCGCCGACATCCTCGAGGCTACGAACGCAGGCGAGCTGCGACCTCGCCTCCTCCCGCGTCGAGCCATAGAGCCTCAGGAGCGCATACGCGACCATGCCGGTCCGGTGAAGCCCAGCGGAACAGTGTAGAACGACGCGCCCGCCGGCCTCGATGAGGCGCACGACTCCTTCGAGCTTGCGCCGCAAATCGTCATCTTGTCGGCGTGTGGTGGATCGCCGTTGAACAGCGGAATCCAGATCCATGTCAGGCCAGCCTTCGCAGCAGCGGCTCCGAGCTGGTTCGCGTCGGCGTCTGCGAGGAGGGTTACGAGACGGGTCGCACCGTCCGCGCGTACTTGCGGAAGGACTTTGAGCTTGGGACGGCGCATCACGCCGAGAGCACCGGCACCAAGCTCGATATATGCGACGGATGCGGGATCCACGAACCGATCGTTACGGCCTTAACGGCGAATATCGAAGCGCAGGATCGACCTCATCGGAAAGCATGAACGACGTGCTCGGAATCATGGAGGTGGTCAAATGCGTCCCGATGACGACACTGGCGCCGCCGGGGAAACCGAGTCTCAGGCCGCACATCTCAAACCAATCCGCGCCTTGATCATCGGTCGGAGCCCGCGAGACTACGTCAATTCGCGCGATGGGCTCGTCGAGGGTGAATCGCAACGGGTCGTTCGGGTTGTTCGTGACCACCGACGGTCGGATAACTCGACGCGCGAGCATGTCGCGAAAGCGGCCGCCGTCGTTGGGTAGCTCGAACAAGATGACGTTGCTCTTCGATTCCTCGCAGTCGATCAGATAGAACGCTCCATCGTCCATTTCCACGAGCACCGGGCCCCACTCGAGCCGGACGTGCTCGTCAGGCTCGCTGTTGAGTAGACGCAAGGCGCTCCGGATCCGGCGCCCGATCAGCTTGGCGCCGATGGCTCGGTTGTCATCGAGGTACGCAGTCCGTGTCATTTACTAGAGGCAATCCTTCTCACGTCGCCAATGAGATCACCATGCGCCTCGCCATACGCTTCATCTGCTCTCGTGCAGCGTCGCCGCGGCGGCCCGATCACCTGCGCGTTTTCCTGGAGCACGTCGCGAGTGACGCCTGGAGTGGCAATGTAGAGCTTGCGCGCGCGCAGGTACGTGACGAGCGTTGCCTCGTCGGGCTGCTCCGCGTTGGCGACCACCGGCGCAGGCTCGGTCCGTCCTTGTCGCCGTGGCGAAGCTCGTTGAAGAAGCCGACTCGTCGCATCACCGTCATCGCACGCTCACCGTATCAGCGCCCGCCCATCTCGGCCGCGGTTCAGTCCAGTACGATGTGGAGTCCGTCTGCCTGTGCTCGCCGCAGGATGTTCCGGAGCGACAGCACACCCGCCAACCCCTCGCCGACAGCCGCGCGCGCCAGCACGCCACGGGTCTCCTCGAGATCGAGAACCTTCACGAGTCCTGGCCGGCTCCGCAGCTCAGGTAGTCGCGCGTCGTCGACGTACCACTGCGCGTCGAGTAGCTGGTCGCGGAGCATAGCTTCGATCCCAGCTGTGAGCTCGAGGAGGTTGGCGATCGCGGAGTCATCCAGGAGCGCCGGCTTTCGCTCGTGCGCGCGCTCGAGCAGCGCCCTCGCCGTCTGGGCCCGTGCCCGGTCGACCAGGTCGAGCAGCTCGATCGCGATCGAGAAGCGCTTTCGCCCGCCCTCGTAGGCCTCGACAACGGCATCAGCCGGATCATCGACGATCATGTGAGGCCGGATGAGATAGAGCGTGCCCCAACCGTTCTGCATCAGTCCTCGCCGTGTCGAACGCCCCACAACGAAAGGATCTCATCCGTATGTGACTTCTCGATCATGACGCCGTCCACATTAGCGCGCCCCACCCCTTGCCCCGACGAACTTGCAATTGATGAATTGCATACGCTGGCGATGTCGCGTCCTTCTCAGTGCGTGTCGCGAAAAATCGCAACTTATCGAAGCGCCTGAGTGACATGTATCCGCCCTCGCGCGACTGGCTCTAGCTACGAGATCGAGCCGAGCAGCTTCGTCGCGTGATCGCGGACGCTTCGATCATGATCGCGCATCAGAACCTGCAGCGCAGCGCACGCGCGATCGGGGGTACCGGCAACCTCGAGAACCTCGGCGCGAGCGTCGGGGGCGCTGCGAAACGCCGAGCCTTCACCGGTCGGCCGCTCGAGGATCCGGCGCAGCCGGTGCTGGAGCACGGCGGCGTCGACGGCGTCGTAACGGATCTTGGTCTCCGCTTCGTAGTTCGACTCGAACAGGTAGTAGCCGACGTTGGCCGCGCGCAGGAGGTAGTCGTGCAAGACCACGCGAATCACTCTGCGGCTCGGCATGTTCCGCATCGGCTTCTTCTCGATCGTCAGCTCGCCGAGCGCGTCGAGATCGCGCAGCGATCCATCGGGGAGCTTCAGCTTTCCGGCGGCGACGTCGACGCGCAGCTGGCGCTTCGACCACGAGCCGGTGAGTCCGCGCGCGATCATGAGGATCGCGACCACACTGCCGAGCACGGCGAGGTAGGCGAGATCCTCGGCGGGACTCCAGCGCAGCTCGAGCGAGCTGCCGATGATCGACGCGAGGGCGATCGTGCCGAGAACGACCATGAACCACGAGCGGTGGTATGCGACCCGTTTGAACGCCATCTCAGTTGTCCACCGGCTCGGTCGCGGCCTGGAACGCGCGCCACGGTTTGGGGAACCATGCCCATCGATCGCCGAGGGGAACAAGGCCGTCGTAGCCCAGCGTGTCCCGTCCGCCGTTGCCGACGAGCTTGAACCGGCACCACGCCTGATCCGGCACGAGCAGGTGGGCGATCTTTGCGTACCCGCCCGGGAACTCCGATGACTCGACAATATTCTGCGAGAGCTGGGTGAAGACGCGGATCCCTGCGTTCGCCCACTTCGTCAGGGCGCCGGGCGGGTTCTCCCAGAAGCTGGCGTAGGCATCGGCGGCCGTCTTTGCCGCGTCGCCGACGAACACCGCGGCGAAGTCCTCGGGCCTCGGCCGCAGGGCGGCGGTGATCAGCTCGGGGGGGCCGTACACGATCCCGGAGAGGAGCTTGAGTGCACGCTTGCTGATCTCTTCGAGGTCCGTCACCGCGACCGATCTTGTACCAGAGGCGTCAGGCGACAGGAGGCCCGGCTCAACTATCGATTCTTGCTGGAGCCCAACGACTGCGTCGGGGGCGTTCCCCCGCGGACTTCGGAACGCTCGAAAAAGTGTCCAGTGTCACGCCGCGTCGCAGGAAGAAGGGGTCTCCATTTTCAGTAAGATACGACGCTAAAACCATGGACCCCAAGGACCTTAACAACGGTGGGATGCAGGCGAAGGGTGCCAAGAAGAGTGGCAATGCGCCGGGCAAGGTCGCAAACACCGATGACTATGGTCAGGGTGGTTCCTCCGGCCGTGCGGAGCCGGGCAAGCGGAGCGGCACGGAACATCTCCCCGACGGTCCCAATGGTGAGGGTGAGGGCAAGGCAAAGCTGAACGCCAGCAAGTTCGGCGGTGGTCCAGGAATCCAGGGACCGGTCGAGCCTCCAAAGGCCAAGAAGACCGACGTTCCCGCGAAGGCCGCCAAGAAGGCAGCCGCGGCCGCGAAGCCCGTCGACGGAGCGAAGGTCGCGCCGAAGGCGAAGGCCGGCGGCGAGGCGAAGGTCAACGCGCAACCGGCTGCGCATATCAATCACGAGCCCGCGCTCGCGTTCCAGCCGCGCTCGGCGGAGCCGGCGAAGATCACCGACGTTCCCGATGTCGCACCGCCCGCGGCGGTCGTGCTCGCGCCGCCCGCGAAGGGCAAGATCGATCCGACGTTCGAGACGCTCCGATCCGAGGTCGCCACGCTGTCGGGCCTCATCAAGAGCAGCCACGACGAGATCCTTGCCGTCTCCAAGCAGCTGCAGCAGACCGTCGCGAGTCAGCTCGACGAGTACGCTGCATCGATCGACCAGAAGGTCGAAGCGGGAACGAAGCGCGTCGGCAGTGCCTACGACGTGGTGGGCAAGGCGATCACCGACGCGGGTACGCACGCGAACGAGGAGATCGCCAAGCGCGAGCAGGCGATCCCGGCGACGATCAAGACGGCGCGCGACAAGAAGGCCGGCGAGATCAAGAACGTCGTCAACACCACGAAGCTCGACGCCCACAACAAGCTCACCGCAGGACCTCAGGCTGCCGCTGCGAAGCAGACCGCGATCAAGTTCGCGGACAGCATCAAGACGAAGCACGCGGAGCTGAAGGCTCGGATTAAGGCCGACACGTCACCGGGCGGTGCGGTCGCTGGACAGCTCAACCCGAAGAAGTATTCGGCGCAGGTTCAGGTCGGCGGTGAGTCGGCGCGCGCCGTCGGTCTGCAGGCCCTTGCCGAGGACAAGCGCCTGTCGCTGATCACGAAGGCGGCAGATCAGGCGCTCAAGTTCATCGACAACGTCCTCACCCCGAAGGAAGACGCGTACCGCAAGCAGAGCGGCATCATCATCACCGAGTCGCTCGGCGCCGCCGACAAGGATCTCGACAAGGCCGTCGCGCAGCACGAGCCTGAGCTGCAGAAGAATCTCGACGACGCGGCCGCCACCGCGACGAAGACGCTGCAGAAGCAGGTAGAGACGCAGCGTGCCGGCATCGCGAACACTCAGAAGACCGCGACGACGCGCCTCGCTCAGGATCGCAAGTCCGCCGAGGACGGTGCGCACAAGGCCGGCAAGCAGCTCGCCGCCGACATCAAGAGCGGCTCGAAGGAGATCCAGAACAAGCTCGCGAAGAAGGCCGCACAGGACGCGACCTCGTACGGCAAGCTGACGCAGCTGCTCCATCAGATCGGCGCGAGCAAGAAGCTCGACGCGCCGACGAGGGCCAAGCTCGATTCGCTCAAGGCACAGCTCGACACGGCGCACGCGGAGAACAGGAAGACGCTCGAGGAGCTGGCGACGAGCGCGGTGGCTCAGCTGAAGAGCGGCAAAGAGCAGCAGTACGAGCACGCGATCCAGGGCTACGAGAACAACGCAACGAAGACGAAGAACGAGCTCGTCGGCACGATGACGACCGCCACGTCGTCGCTCGGAAAGTCGTTCGACACGATCGGCACGAGCTTCGACGCGACGGTCGCGAGCCAGACCAAGAAACTCGGCGTCGAGCTGCAGTTCTATGCGAACGAGGCACCGAAGGTGCCCGAGATGTATGGCACGACGCTCGACAAGCAGCTGACGTCGGTGATCGAGGGTCTCGGCAAGGGCGCCGACTCGATGCTGGAGCCGTTGAAGCTCCAGGAGAAGCTCGACAAGGACTCGGAGCCGGCGATCAAGGCGGCGATGAAGACCGGTCCCGAGGACGCGCAGGGCCTCTGGGATGCAATGGACGGTGTCGGCACCGACGAGAACAAGATCTTCGGGATTCTCCGCAAGGCGACGCCCGGCGAGATCATCTTCATCGAGGGCTGTTACAACGACGCGTACTCCAAGCGCGGTACGAGCAAGTATCCCTCGCCGCTGCGCGCCGATCTCGACGACGAGCTGAGCGGTAGCGAGTGGGACATCGCGTTCTCGTATCTCCGCCACGAGCGCGAGAAGGCGCTCAAGCTCGAGCTCGACAACTCGACTCACTGGTACAACGACGAGGAAGATCGGATCGAGGAGGTCCTTCGTGCGGCGAGCGACGAGGAGATGCAGAACATCATGCATTCTCCCGACGGCAAAGCCGCGGTCGACGGCGTCAAGAAGCACCTCGGAGACTGCGACCTGGACGTCGTCAATGCGTTGACGAACACGGACATCCCGATCGCCGAGCGCAAGATCCAGGCAGACGCGATCCGCGTGTACGACGCGATGTACGGCGGCATCACGGGCGCCGGCACCGACGAGGCCAAGATCAAGGAGAAGCTCGCGGCCTGCAAGACCAAGGAGGAGCGCCAGGCGCTCCACGACGCCTACAACGCGTATATCCGCCAGAAGGATCCTCTGAAGGTCGCCGAGCTCGAGCGGCAGAGTGGCAAGGGCGCGGACCTCATGGACGCGTCGTTCGACGACGAGATGTCCGGCGGCGAGTGGACGACCGTCCGCACGATGTCGGAGACGAAGCTCAGCGACGAAGAGCACGACAAGACGCTCAAGATGGCCAAGCTCGTCGAGGGCGCCCAGGGCGGCGGCACCGACGAAGACATGATGGTCGATGCCCTCGAGGACGAGAAGTACGCCGAGGAGTACGCGAAGGAAAAGGATCCCGTCAAACGCGCCGCGATGGCGAAGGCGCACGAGGCGGAGCTCGACAAGCGGCTCCAGTACATCACCGACAACGGGATGATGACGAAGTCGTTCAAGAAGGACGGCAGCGAGAACGGCGTCGCCGACATCATCAAGGGCGAGATGGGATCCTCGAGCATCACGTTCGAGGAGCTCATCGAACGGCGCTGGTCGATTGACAAGGAGAAGCGCGGCGACAAGGCCGGCAAGCCGATCGAGGATGTGGCGTCGCTGCAATCCGCCGCACGCGCGGGAATCTTGAACCTCGAGCAGATGGTCGCGCAGCGCACGCTTCAGGCGGGCAAGGCCGAGCCGGAGCTGCTCATCGCATACGCGTGCTGGGGTGTGTCCGGCACCGACGAGACGACGCTCAAAAAGGCCCTCAAGAAGAACGGCGAGCTACGCACGAAGAACGAGGTCTTCAAGCTCCGCGAAGCCTTCTTCAAGGCGTGGGGCATCGACATGATGGAGGGCTCGAACGAGCTCGACCGCAAGGACTTCAAGGAGCCGAGCGGCGTTGTCCCGAGCGAGGTCGACGGCAAGGACGGGCTCGAGGTCCGCGTGGCCCTCATGGGGAAACCCGAGAACCCCGCCGAGATCGCGTACGTCGACAACGTTCGCTACCGATTCGTCACGAGCGGCAACGGCTCGCCGTCGCCGTGGTCGCATGCGCGCGAGGACATGGAGGTCAACCACAAAAACCTCCAAGCCAAAGCCGCCGAGCACATCAACGACAAGGATCTGAAGGCGTACGACGCGCAGAAGCCGCCGGAGCTGACCGACGAGCAGAAGCAGGCGAATGCCAGGAAGACCACCAAAGATCCGATCTCGAGCGCCGCGTATCTCGAGGACAACCGACTCGAGACGCTCGCCGGCTACGCCGAGAAGTCCGAGATGGCGTTCCTCGAGGCGAAGGAGGCGATGGCCAACGCGGTCATCACCGTCATCGAGATCATCGGTGCTGCGCTCATCACCGCGGCGTCCATGGGCGCGTCGAGCCCGATGCTCGTCATGTTCATCGGCAACCTGATCCTGTCGGGCATGACGATCATGATGCGCAAGGACATGGTTGGCGATGCCTACGGTGCCGAGGACATCGGCATCGACGTCGTGAAGGGCATCGTCATGGCCGGCATCCAGGCCGCTGGCGAAGCGAAGGTCGTCGCGGACTTCGCGGGCAAGGCCGGCAAGATGGCAGGCAAGGCGTGGGAGATCTTCGCCGGCGGCGCCGAGAAGGGCGGCATGCGCGTCGTCGAGGGTCAGGCCCTCGCGATCGCCGAGAAGGCCGCGGTCAAGCTCGAGGGTCAGGTCGCGAAGGCCGCCGGTTCGACCGCGGCGAAGACCGCGACGAAGGAGACCGAGAAGGTCGCCGTCGCGACCGCGGCGAAGGAAGTCGAGTCGGTCGCGGGCAAGGGCGTCGTGACCACCGCCGAGAAGGTTGGCGCGAAGGAAGCCGCCGGGGTCGGCACGAAGGAAGCGGCGACCGCGGCCGAGAAGCTCGGCGCGAAGGAAGCCGTGCAGGCGACGGAGAAGGCCGCGGCCGGCCAAGCCGCGAAGAAGAGCGCCGCGGAACAGGTCGAGCAGTACGCGACGGCTGGCTTCAAGAACGCGACCACGACTGCGATGAGCGAGACCGCGCAGTTCGTGATGGACGAGAAGACGTACGAGATGAAGTTCTGGGACGCGCTGTTCGACAACCCGAACTCGCTCGGTCGCCGGCTTCTCAACAGCGTCCCGAGCGCGTTCGCGCAAGGCGCGGTGCAGGACTACATCTCCAACATCGCCGGCGCCGCCTCACCGAAGGCGGTCGGCAAGATCCGCAGCGGCAGCGAAGCGATGTTCCGCCAGATCCTCGCCGAGTTCGGCGGCAACGCGGCCGGCTTCCTGGTGCACATCGACAACTATCAGGACGCGGGCACGTTCTGGATCGAGTTCCTGAAGAGCAGCGCGCGCTCCGTCGCGAGCGGCGGCTTCAACGGCATCTTCGGCCACGCGATGCGAGCCAAGTCGCTCGCGCGCGAGCTCGTCAACGCTCACCAGGAGGGCGGCGACCTCCACGACATCATGGGTCGGCTCCACGAAGCGGCCGGCTACATGCAGCCCGACGAGATGTCGAACCTCGCAAACCACGTCGCGAGCATGAATCCCAACTCCGTCGACCTCTTGCCCGACGGGTTCAAGAAGTACGTCAACAAGCAGTCGACTGCAGGTGCGCAGGTGACCCAGCCGGGCGGCGATACCACACCGATCACGCAGAAGAACCCGGGCGAGGAACAGCAGGCCGCGAAGCAGAAGGAAGAGCAGAAGCCCGCGGCGAACGACAACGAGAAGCCCGTCGTCGACGAGCACAAGGAGCCGGTCCTTCCGGCGACCGAAGAAGAGAAGAAGGCGGCGAAGCCGGTCACCACGGCCGACGAGGACAAGAAGGTTGCCGCAAAACCGCACGACGAGGAGAAGGCCGCGGGGAAGCCCGAGGAGAAGCCGGCTGTCGACGAGAAGTCGGCGAGCGACAAGGACGCGCCGGTCAAGAAGGAAGGCGTCGCGACCGGCTCGACACTCGAGAGCGGTGCGGACGGTCGCTCGACGACCAAGAACCTCGAGCACGAGACCACCAACCTGCCCGCTCTCAAGGAGCGCGCGACGGTGGCGCTCGAGAAGCTCAAAGCAGGTGACCAGCACCAGGTCCGCGAAACCCTGGCCAAGGCCGAGAACGAGGGCCAGGTCGCGATGCTCGAACGAGCGCTCGCTGCGGGTCGCAAGCCCGAGGAGCTCGAGACGCTGCGCGGCGCCATGAAGGGCCTGTCCGCCGACGAGGTCGCCAAGAGGTTCACCGGCGCTGGCGTCGTGCAGTTCTATCACCAGAGCTGCGTTCCGACCGCGTACCAGATCGCGATCGCGGATGTCGATCCATTCTATGCGTTCCAGCTACGCAATCACCCCGAGCTCGTGATGGCGGAGCAGCGCAAGGTCCTCCAGGACGCGGGCGCTGCACAGACGAAGCGCAAGGATCTCGAGACCGGCAGCAAGAACATCACGGACCATGCCTCCGAGGAAGGCGGCATGAAGAACGTCCTGAACGACCCGAAGTCGTACAGCGACAAGGGCAACAAGGACGGGATCGACTCCGCCAAGATGGCGGGAACCGACATTCACAAGCAGCTCGAGCATGCGACCGGACACCCATACGAGATCCTGGTGAACCAAAAGTTCACCGAGTACCGCGGCCCCGCTTCGTACGAGGACGGCTCCACGCCGCACGCGCGGATCATCGCGGCACTCGACCAGAAGCTGCCCGTGATCGTCGGCAAGATGAACTTGGACGGCACTGGTCACGCGATCGTGATCATCGGCTACGAGAAGCTGCCGAACGGCCAGATCAAGTACATCGCGCGTGACCCGATGAACGGTCACATCGAGACGAAGACCCCGGACCAGTTCGAGGGCTTCGGCAACTTCACGAGCATCACGATTCCCGCGGCCGCCAAGAGCGCCGGCGGGACCGAGCACCCGACGACCGCGAAGACCGGCGGTTCGGGCTCTGACAAGGACTCGCCGAAGACCTGGCACGACGAAGGCAAGCAGCTCGAGAAGCCCGATCCGGAATCGTTCAGCGAGGCACACGAGCGACGCAGCCAGGGCGTCAAGCCCAAGAATCCCGAGCACGCCGACGAGTTCGCGACGCCGACGAACCGCAAGAACGTGCCGGAGACGGTGCCGCTCTCGCGTCAGGAGCTGCGTGACATCCTCGTCGCAAAGTACGGATCGTTCCTCGAGCCGTATCTGAATGCGAAGCACAGCCAGGCCAGCGAATACGACCAGCTGCTCGTGGAGCTGGCCAACGAGAAGCCAGGCGGCGCGAAGGAGGATCCAGCGAAGGCGGAGGCATACGAGGCGCGGATCAACAAGGCGGGCGAGGACCTCGCCAAGCGGACCGGCCAGAGCGATGCGGAGCTGCGCTCGTTCTACAACCTCGTCGAGAAGGAGCAGATGAGGACCGTCTGGTTCCCCGCGCTCAAGGACGTGCCGCTCGAGCAGCAGGCCAAGCTCATGAGCATGTACCGCGAGGAGCTGAAGATCTTCGTGCGCGACATGATGCGCGACGACAACGCCAAGGAGGTCCTCTACCTCCGCGATCGGTTCGTGTACGGCGATCGCCGCGGCCCGCGCTTCGACGATATCTACGCGAAGAACCTCAAGAAGACCGGCAGCGACGAGGGCGCCAGCAAGGCGATCATCGACTCGTCGATGCGGTCGAACGAGGGATTCAACCTCAAGACGACCGGCTACAAGGACGGCATCGAGCCGTCGGTTGGCGACAAGATCAGGAGCTCGGCCAAGAACCCCGAGGAAGAGCTGCCCGCGATCAAGGCAAAGAACCAGGAGATCATCGACTCCGAGAAGGGGACCACGGTCAAGACCGGCGGCGACGACAAGATGTCGACGACCGCGAAGGACGAGCAGGAAGCTCATGCGGGTCGCAACGCCGAGATCCACATCAACAACGACGCACCGCTGAAGCCCCTCGCGGGCGAGGCTAAGGATCTCCGCGGAGAGCTCGACGCGCTGTGGAAGCTCCGCGAGAAGCTCGCCGACAAGAAGACGCCGCCCGACCAGATCGACGCGATCAAGGCGCAGATCAAGGCGGCACAGCAGGAGCTCGACAAGAAGATCGCGAACCCGGTGTACAAGGACGACCTGCTCGATCCGCATGTCGCGTTCGCGCTCGCGCGCGAAGCAAACGTGACGGACAAGAAGTCGACACCGGAGGAGCTGCTTCGCTCGGCGGCGGTCCAGAAGTTCCTCGGTGACAACCTCGAGGCGTTCCGCAAGGCGCAGGATCAGGCCCGTCAGGGTGCCGATCCGCAGCTCCGCGCGAAGCGCGAGATCTTCGAGCGAGAGGTCGCGAAGACCGTCCTGCAGGATGGCGCGACAAAGCAGAAGGTCGACGCGAACCTCGACGCGATGTCGAAGAAGGTGCTCGATTACATCAAGTCGAGCCGCGCCGGTGATGTCGACGGCTATCACGAGGCACTCGCGTTCCTCGGCGCACAAGCGAGCGATGGCTACGCCGGCGCAGTCCTCACCGCGAAGGGCGATCCCAAGATCCCCGGCTCCGTGAAGGCGGCCAACGAGGCCAATGCGCAGGTCATGCTCGCGGTTCTCCAGAGCGGCAACGTTCGCGAGCGCATGATCGCGCTCGGCAAGTTCTCCGAGCTTGTCGCGACGGACATGATCAAGAAGCCCGCGGCCTTCGACAAGGCCGCGGGTGCGGAGGGCTCGGCGTTCACCCAGAAGGAAGCCGATGCCTATCGCGCGCGCATGGAGCAGCAGAAAAAGGACATGAAGTTCACGGGGAGCGACGATCAGATCGGCGACTCCAAGCAGGCGCAGGACTACCAGAAGGCGATGATCGGTAGCTTCTTGAAGCCGAACAGCGAGGAGAAGAAGGGCTCGCAGTCCGACTTCCAGGCCGCGAAGAAGCAGGAGATGGACACGAAGATCATGAGCGTGGCCGAGACCACCGCGAAGGGGTTCCCGAGCACTGGCTCCGAGACGGGCGCCGGCGAGAAGAGCAAGCTCGCGCGCACGTCGATCACGCTGGAGGAGGCGCAGCGTCTCGGCTACGAGCTCAGCCCACGCGAGATCGAGATCGCGAAGGCCAACGGCGGCAAGCTGCCGTGGGTCGTCGGCACGGTCGCGAACGTGGTCGATCCGTCGGCCGACTTCATCGCCAAGGGCGCGGAGGCCTCGCTGCCGCAAAAGGCGGGCATCTCGGGCACCACATTCCGGTTCATGGAGGCCGCGCAGCTGCTCGGCGGTGATGCGATGGCGTCGCGTCTCGCGATGATCGGCGCGCTCCAGGTCATCGATGCGCACACGATCTACGAGATCGCGAACGCCTCGAAGGACTTCGGCGCCGGCGGCAAGGGCGGCGAGCTCGCGTTCGATATCTCGCGCCCGTACGACAACATCGGCATTCCCCGCGACCAGCTCGAGCAAATCGCGCTTCGCACCGGCACGTCCTTCGCCGAGCTCAACGGCGAGACAAAGGCGAATCCGCCGAGCGGGAATTCCGAGTAGTTCGATGTACAGTCCCGAACTGTGAGCAGCGAAGCACAGATTCTCATCCGCCTGAGCGACTTGCTCGCTCAGCGGGGTGCGCCCGTCGATCGCGTGCTCGATGCGATCCAGCGCGCAGGCGTCGAGTCGTTCTTCATCGCGGTGTCTGCGTTCTCGGATCGGATCCTGCTGCTGATGCCGAGCCGTCCCGGCGTGATCCAGGCGCTGGTGCCCGCGTATTCGGGCCCCGAGCTTCCGGCAGACGCCCTGCTCCGCGCGGTCATCGACGGCACTCAGATCTCCGCCGGCGTGACGATCACTGATAACCGCGGCCAGCGCGACATCGTCGGCGAGCTTGTACCGGCAGCGGTTCGTGACCGCTGGTTGTCGACGGTCCAGCACATGCTCGACCTCGCGCCCAGCTCGATCATGAATTTCACGCGCTACCTCACCGCGTCGGCCGCGAGTATCGCGATCGAGTATCCGGAGCGCGCCGGCGAGATCGAGGAGCGCTTTGTCAAAGGCGTCGACGAGCTGGCCCAGCGCGTCGGCGTGTCATCCGCACAGCGGGCCCTGTGGTCGACCCTCTATCCGCTCGCACGAACGAACGTCGCCCTGTCGATCGCGACCGAATGCGATGCGCGAGGCCCGCGCCCCGTTCTCGACATCCTGTACGGGGCCGCGACCTGGGACCGCGCGATCGATGTAACAAACGCAGTCCTGGGAAAGACTTCCGTCGCGGCGCGCGAGACCGCCGCCAAGCTCGGCATGATCGCCGGAGCGATGGAGATCGACGAGCCTCGTGGACTCGAGATCGTCCTGGGAGCGGGCGAGCATCCCGATGTCCTGGTCTGGCTTGCGCCGAGGTAGCCGATGACACCCTTCGAACGAGCACTCGCCGCCGCCGGCAACCTGGTTGCCGCTTGGGACCTCGAAGACAACGACGATCAGCGACTTGCCTTGTTCTCCGTCGGAGACGGCGGCGCGCACAAGCAAGCGGAGACCGACGTGCCTGCGGCGACGCGCGAGGACATGGTCGACCGTCTCGTCGCGCGCGGCGTCCGGATCGGCGCGATGTACGCCGGCACGAGGTTCGTCTGGGTCGCCGATGAGCAGGGTTACGCGGTGTGGACCGACACCGCATGCACCGCCAGGAGTGCCGAGCGCGACCGAGACATCGAGCGGGTTCACGTCTGGCTCGACCCGGAGGACCAGGGGCATCGCGGCGTTCGCTTCGACCTCGCCGGCGGCGGCGAGCGGACGATCGCCGAGGAGAAGCGCCCGTCCGCGGCCATGCTCTCGTATGGTGAGGATGACCTCTACTACGAGACGTTCTGGGCTCACTACCTGAGCCTCCACCTCGCGCTCTGGCACGAGGTTCCGCTCCAGAACGACATCGCGCCTACCTCGATCGAGTCGGACCTCGCCGTTCGCCGCGCGGCCCTCGAGCTGGCGAAGCGACTCGAGAGCGACCCGAACGAGCACGTCATTTCCGTCGGTGCGATCGCGCCAGCGTCGGAGCTCGCGCTGCGCGCATCGAACGGCGAGCTCGAGGTTCGCGTGAAGCGCACCGGCTCCACGGGCTGGCTCGCGAAGACACTGACGCGCGGGACCGCACCGCAGGTGCGGGCGTTCCTGCGGCGGGTGACAACCCCGCCTGCCGTCCTACGAGCCATGAACGCCTTGCTCGAGGCGCGCTGAGGCTCAGTTCGTCTTCGCGAGCTCGGCTCGGTTGGCGACGGCCCAGAACTGCTGCCACAGCCAGCCACGGAAATCGTGGAGCGACTCCACCTCGTGGAAGTTGCGCATCAGGATCTCCGCCACTCTCGACGGCACGCACGCGACGATCGCCCGCGCAACTTCGCCCTCGAGCTCGTCGTGGCGTGGATACGTCGGCGGATACATCCCATTCGAGAAGTCGACGAGCACCTGCGCAAGCCGCTCGGAATCGCCCGGCAAAAGCCCCGAGATCTTGGCGGCCTTCTCCTCCGCCTGGCGCATCGCGCCCTCGGAGAGCTCGAAGCGGACCGAGCGCGGGACGAAGACACTCCGTTCGGGCCAGATCTTCGTCGAGGGGGGCTTCGTCGGGTCCCACGAGTGGTGGAACAACAGCGCGGCGCGCAAGTTCGACCACGCAAACGGTGATGTCTCGCCTCGTCGGTAGCGCACCGTCATGTGCAGCGCATGCATGCCCTTGCGCGCATGCTTCACCATGATCGCCAGAAACTCCATGGCGGCTGGGTCCTCGCCACGTAGCTCGTACGTGACGCGCATCGCACCATCGCAGCCATCAGGTCGAGGGCGCCCGCGAATCCAATCGGGCTCGAGCGCGTCGGTGTTGCGAGCGCGCGACATCGCATACGACGCGACGAGTGCCGGCAACATGTCACCGGCTTCGGCTTCCGTCGGTATCTCATCCATTCGAAACCCGAGCTCGATCGGTGCGTCATCCATGCGTATGACCGCGTCGTAGCTCGGACCCTCCGAGGGTGGAGCTACGAATCGCGGATGCCCGGCGAGCGAGATCGAATAGCCAAGCTGCGTATGAACGAGCATGCGAATCTCGTCGCCGTCCTCGCCACGTAGCTCGAAGCCACCACTCGAAGATGTCACCGCAGCAGTATGGCATAGCCAACGGATGCAGCGGTTGCGGGTCGCCGCGATGTGCCACGTGCCAGGTAGACTCGAACATGTTCGTAGAGTCCGACCAGGTCGCCGGACTGGTCATGTTCCAGCGCGCGATGTAGAGGGACACCGATGACACTCGACGAGGCACTCGCGCAGCCGGGCCCGCTCCTACCAGCGTGGGATTACCGGAGCCGCGACCAGACCAAGCTCTGCGTCTATCGCGTCGGCGCTGAGGGCGCGAAGAAGATCGCGACGATTGACGTCGCGCCTGACCAGCGCGAGGAGACCAACGAGCTCGTGCGGCAGAAGGGCTTCCGCGTCGGTGGCTCGTACTACGACTACGTGTGGGTCGCCGACGATCAGGGCTACACCGCATGGGACGAAAAAGCGCAGCGTGCCGACGGTGATCGTGACGAGCTGCGACTTTCGGGCGAGGCCATCAAGACCGGTGAAGTGACCAAGATCGAGATCTTCGTCGACGGCGGACATCGTGGTGTGCTCGCGGTGTGTGGGTCGCGCCGCCTCATCGTGCTCGATGAGCACCTCGGCACGCAGGAGTTCGATCTGACCTATGATCCCCTATCGCTCGCGGACGAGCTCAGGTGGGCGGGCTACTCTGCGGGCGAGCTCGCGCTGTGGCTCGGCGTCCAGCAGTCCGACGAGGACGGCCGGGTCGAGAACGAGACACTCCTGCACATCCACGCGGCCGCGGGCACGCTCGCCGAGCGCATCGCTTCGCTTCCCCAGCAGGGCGAATTCGAGCACGCCTTCCAGGAAATCGGCTCCCTTGACGCGTCCGGCGACGTCTCGCTCCGCTTCGCGCCGAACCCGCTCGAGGGCCACCTCCGCTTCCTCGAGCTGCGCGTGAAGACGCCGAGCGGCAAGAGCTACAAGGGGCGCTGGCTCAAGCAAGGCACGAGCGCACAGATCGCGGCGTTCCTGCGCCAGGTGCGGACGCCGGCGACGATCGTGGTCAACGTACGTGCCATGGCGAACAAGCTCGTCGGGGACGAATACGCATGACCGATACCGCGTCGTAGCTCGTATGATGGCGCACCGACGATGCAGGTCACCGTTCTCTACTTCGCCGTGTTCCGCGAGCGCCTCGGGCGCGATGAGGAAACGCTCGAGCTCGCCGACCACGCGACCGTCGCCGATGCGATCGCGGCGCTCGCGCAGCGCCACCCCGATATCGCGAAGCTGCGCGGCCGGTTTCGTGTCGCCGTGAACCAGGACTTCGCGGACGACGATCGTGTGCTCGCCGATCGCGACGAGCTCGCGCTGATTCCGCCGGTCGCGGGCGGAGGCCATCACGTCGTGCTGTCGAGCGGGCCGCTGTCGCTCGATCGCTGCATCGCCGCGGTCAGTGGCCCGGGCATGGGCGGCATCGTGACGTTCACCGGCATGGTGCGCCTGCACAGCCGCGGCACGACGATCGATCACCTCGAGTACGAGGCGTATGCGCCGATGGCCGTGAAGGTGATGACCGAGCTGTGCGTCGAGATCGAGGCGGAGATCGCGGGCGTGCGTCTCGCGGTCGAGCATCGCGTCGGCTCGCTCGCGATCGGCGACATCGCCGTCGTGATCGCGGCGGCGGCACCGCATCGCGCCGAGGCGTTCACCGCGTGCCGCGCGATGATCGATCGGCTGAAGGATCGCGTGCCGATCTGGAAGAAGGAGATCAGCGTCGACGGCGCCGAGTGGGTCGGCCTCGGCCCTTAGGGCGAGGGCGGCGTCGCTTCGTTCGGCGGCTCGGCGGCGGCCGGGGCGCCCGTCTCGTTCTTCTCGGCGTTGTGGCGTATGCCGCGACCCGACGGTGCGGCAGGCAGCGGCTCGGACGCGCCCGGTACCGCAGAACCTGCAGAGCCCGCAGAGCCGGCGGTCGCGCTTCCCTCGGCGGGGGCGGCTGCGTCGTGGGTGGGCGGCGTCGCCGGAACCGGCTCGGTCGGCGGAGGCGCAGGCGGAGGCGGAGCGGTCGGGTTCGGCTTCGGCTCCTCGGGATGGACCGTGAGGTTCGGCCGGCGCTCGGTGCCGATGCCGCTGTTGAAGTTCTCGCCGCTCGAGGCGCCCGAGCCCGAGTTGGGACCGCAGTCCTGGTTCAGGCGCTTCATGTCCTTGAAGCGATCGGTGAGGCGGATGTGGAACAGGCCGTCGCCGCGCAGCTCGGCGCCCGTCGTCGAGATCGCGGCGTGCGTCTTCGGCTCGCGGCGGAGCAGATCGTCGGAGCCCTTGAAGCGGAGGCAGCCGGCGACCATCGAGTCGCCGAACTCCTTCTCGAGCGTCATCGCGTAGTCGATGTGGAGCTCGCCGTCCTTCGACTTCGTGTCGAACCTGTCGAGCGTCAGCTTGCCGCGCTTGATCGAGGCCTTCGCGACGAGGGTGTCGAGGTCGACCTTACCGAAGTCGATGCCCTCGCCGACCATCGCCTGCTGGCGCGAGTTCTTGAGCAGCGGCTTCAGCTTCGTCTTGCCGTCGCCGAACGTGCAGCCCGACGGACACGCGAGCGAGAACGCGCCGCTCGCGCGCTGCCAGTTGATCGACGTCTTGCCGAGCTTGCTCTTCTCCATCGGCAGCGTGAGGTCGACGGACGCCTCGATCTTGCCGGTCATCGGCAGGCCGAGGAACGCGCGGATCGGCAGGTTCGCGGCGGGAAGCGCGGTGCCGGTGATGTCGGCGGAGATGTCGCCCTTGCCGAACTTGCCGACGGCGACGTTGCCTGCGAGGTGGCCGGGGCCGATCTTGGCGTCGAAGTCGACCGAGATCTTGCCGCCGATCAGCGGAAGGAGGCCGAGATCGATCTCGAGCTTCTCGATGTAGAACGTCGTGACGACCTCGTCGGGCTTGGTCGGGCGCGTCCGGATCGTGACAGCCTTGAAGTAGACGCGGCCCGGCATGATGCCGCGGTCGACGGAGCCGACCGTGATCTCGTACTTGTCGGCGGCCGCCTCGATCAGCTTGTCCTTCGCGCGCTTGTACGGGAAGGACAGCTGGAGCGCGAACACGAACGTGATGAGGCCGAACAGGACCAGACCGACGATCCGCAGGAGCTTGCGGACGCGCGGGTGCAGGTTGATGTGCGGCAGGTTGAACGGCAACTTCAACGCCATCTCAGCTGCCCTTCTTCTCGGAGCTCGAGCCCTCGGTCTTCGCCGGCGGCTCCTTCGAATACGTCGAGACCTCGAGGTTGACGTCGAGCTTGGCCTTGTCGCGGAAGTCGCGGCGCAGATCGATGTGCGTCACCGCGACCACCTTGCTGCCCTGCTCGACCTCCATGAGGAACGTCTTCAGCTGCTCGATCGACAGATCGTCGAGCGTGCACGAGACGGAGTTCGTCACGAACCCGTTGCGCGGGACCGCGGGATGCGGAGACGTCGACTTGAGCGTGAACCCGGCCTTCTTCGCCGCGTTGTCGAGATAGGTCGCCAGGCTGAGCGGCTCGGTGCCCATCATCGCGACGACGTCATCGCCCTTCGGCCGGCCCGTATCGCCGCGCGCGCGCAGATCGGACAGCACGGTGAGCGCCTTGCGCGTCTTCTCGTTGCGTTGCTCCATCGCGACCAGGCCGTCGCGAATCGCGAGGCCGAGCCAGATCGCGATCGTGATCGGGACGGCGATCGCCGCGATCATGACGAGGCGTCGCTCGCGCGGCGAGATGCGGTCCCAGAAGTCGCGTGCTCTATCGCTGATCGCACTCATGACTGCCTCACATGCACCCGGACGGGATGGTGATCCTGAACTTCTTGACGCCGCCCTCGCCGGTCTCGGTCGGGCCGCGCTGAGGCTCCTTGAAGCACTCGATCTTCTTCAGCTCGGTGACGAGGAGATCGATCTCCTCGCCGGTCTTCGCCGTGCCCGTCAGGTCGACCTTCTGGTCGTCGATGTCGAGCTTGTCGATGTCGAGCGTGATCTTGTCCTTGCCGGGGAGCCTGCTGTTGATCTCGAGGAGGATGTCGTACGCGGACATCTTCGGTAGCGGCGACGCGGCTGCGCCACCCGCCGCGGCGGACGAGTTGAGCACGTCATTGGCCGACTTCGGCGCGCCGTACATCTCGCTCGTCTCGTTCGCGAGTCGCGTCGCGAGCGTCTTGTCGGCCTTCTTCAGCCGATAGAGGTCCGCGTACGCGCTGCCGGCGGCAAATGCGGCCATCGCGAGCACCGCGACGCCGAAGTGGACCGCCTTCGCGCGAAGGAACGACAGGTCGACCCTCGCCGCGAGCGCGCCCTGGCGCAGGTCGAACTGCGGGCGGCCGCCGGCGGCGTCGTACGCCATGCCGATCGTCATCGCCGCCGCGTCGACGGGGAGATTGAGGCCGGTCGCCGGATCGAAGCGAGGCCCGGCGAGCGCGACGACATCGTCCTGCGAGATGCGCCACACCGGCAGGCCGAGCTGCTCGGTGAGGTAGTTCGCCATGCCGCGCAGGCGTGAGCCACCACCGACGACGATCGCGGCGACCGGCTGAAACCCGGTCTTCGCGCGGCACGCGGCGAGCGTCTGGCGAAGGTCGCGCGCAAACGGCGCCAGCTCGCTGACGATCACGCTCGAGATCTTCGCCCACGCCTCGGACTGCGGCGGTTCCGCATTCGACGCGACGAATCCGTCGGAGTGCTTTGCCTGCTCGGCGCGATCGAACGGCATCTTCCAGTTGCGCGCGATCGCGTCGGTGACGAGCTTGCCGGCACGCGGCACGCTGCGGCTGAACACCGCCTTGCCCTGGTGCACGACGACGACGTCGGTGCGCTCGTGGCCGATGTCGATCACCGCGACCGGACCGTCGGTGCGCGCCTTGGCGAGCGACGGCACGTGCGCGACGAGCTTCGCGGCGGCGCCACCGCACGCGAGCAGGCCGCGCGGCTGGAATCCCGCCGACTGGCCGAGCTCGATCAGGTGCTCGGCGCGATCGCGGCGCATCGCGTAGGTCAGCACGCGCATGCCGTCGGCCGGCGGCGCGACGCGGCCGTGCTGCGCCTCGGCGGGCATCGGAGCGGCGCCCGGCGGCGCGGTCGGAATCTGCT
>JABFXX010000526.1 GCA_013368795.1 Kofleriaceae bacterium | reverse complement strand
CAGCCGTCGTGATCGATCCGACGCACGTGGTGCTCGCGCAGAACAACTCCGTCGCGCGCACTGGGACGGCACGAACTGGACGCTCGCGGCCCGGAACGCGATCGCGGGGACAGGCCGACGGCGCTCTCGCAGGACTCGACGGGCAAGCCGTCGCGCATGCACTGCGAGAGCTGAGCCGAGAGGCTACCGGTCCGACGATCGATAGCGCTCGATGTCGCAGACCTCAGGTTTTATCGTCATGGCACCGAGCGTTCCGCCGAGGGTGACGACATGCGATCCGTCCGGCGCGGGACCGCCGATCATGGCCTCGATAACACTGCGGAGGTTTGGATCGCGCGTGTCCAGCGCGCGGAGCCGGATGCAGCCGTCGAGCTCCGTGTCGTCGGCACGCTGGGCGAGCACGCCGTTGATCTCGGCGTCGAGCTCGAGGTCGCCGGATTTCCACGCCGACGACAGATGCATGCGTCCGTCGGCGAAGTCCGCGCGCGCGTCGACGCGGTCGAGCGCGATCGGTGGGACGTGCACGCCGCCGGGCACGAGATCGGGCAGGACCTTCGTATGATCGTCGCCGAGCGTGCAGCCGGTGCACGTGAAGGTCGCGCGCCCTTTCACGGTCGACCAATCACGGGCGCCGACGAGCGACTTCGAGACGACGAGCTTGCCAGCTCCGTGGACGGGAATGCCCGACGTCCACTCGAGGACCGGCAGCTCCTCGAGCGTGTACGTGCGAACGTCGCTTCCGCCACACGCAGTGAGGATCGCGAGCGAGAGGACGAGGCGCATCACGAGGATACGCGTAGGTTTGCCCGACTATTCGGCGAATGAATAGACCTTGGACACGTAGTCCTCGATCATCCGGTCCGACGAGAACTGCCACTGCGACATCGCGATCGACGCGCGCATGATCGACGTCCACGTGCGGCGATCGTGGAACGCGGGGAGGACCTCGCGCTCGATCACGCGCTGGAGGATCTCGCGGTCGCGCCGGTCGACGCGCGCCTCGTCCTTCTCGTCGAACGGATCGTCGCTCGGATCGGGGTCGCCGATCTTCCAGCCGGTGACGCCGTGCTCGCAGCCCTCCGGCCACCAGCCGTCGAGGATGGAGAGGTTGGGGACGCCGTTCATCGCCGCCTTCATGCCGCTCGTGCCCGAGGCTTCGAGTGGACGGCGCGGGTTGTTGAGCCAGATGTCGGCGCCGCGCGTCAGGAGCGCGCCGAGCTTCATGTCGTAGTTCTCGAGGAAGATGATCTTGCCCGGGTACTTGCGGGTCGCGTCGACGAGGCGGCCGACGAGCGACTTGCCGGCGAGGTCGCGCGGGTGGGCTTTGCCCGAGTAGACGAGCTGGATGCCGAGATCGAACAGGTGCTTCAGGGCCTTGTCGTCGCCGAGGATGAGGTCGGCGCGCTTGTAGGCGGCGGCGCGGCGCGCGAAGCCGACGACGAGGCCGTCGAGCGAGAGGTGGGCACCGGTGCGGCGCTCGACCTCGACGATGAGCTCCTGCTTCATCGCCTGGTGGGCGGCCCACAGCTCGGCGTCCTGGCGCTCGCGCGGCTTGTCGGGGACGAGGGCGGCGCGGATGCGCGCGTCCTGCCACGTCGGCGTGTGGACGCCGTTGGTGATGGCGATGATCGGCGCGGCGTTGTCGATGTCCTTCCACATGTCGCGCGCCGTCTCGCCGTGGAGCGCGGCGACGCCGTTGGCGAGGCGCGAGAGGCGGAGGCCCGCGACAGTCATCGAGAACGGATCGCCGCCGATCATCTCGAGCTCGGCATCGGTGAAGCCGAGGTCGGCGTCCATCTTGCGCATGAGCTCGAGGTCGTGGACCTCGTTGCCCGCGGGGACGGGAGTGTGAGTGGTGAAGACGACGTGGGGGCGGAGCCGAGCGATTCGCTCGGGGAGCGTGTTGCCGCCGAACGCGTGCTGACGGAGTAGCTCGAGTCCCGCAAAAACTGCGTGGCCCTCGTTGAAGTGATAGACGTCGATCGGTTCGCCGAGAGCTTGGAGGAGGCGCACCCCGCCGACGCCGAGTACGATCTCCTGAGCGAGGCGGTCCTCGACACCGCCGCCGTAGAGGCGCTGGGTGATCCAGCGGTCTTCATCGCGGTCGGGTTCGAGCAGGTAGAGCGTGGAGGAGATGTGGCGGTCGACCTTGTAGGCGCGAACCGGGACCTTCTTGCCGCGGACTGTGACTTCGATCTTGACGTCGAGACGCCGCAGCGCGTCGCGCGGGGTCTTGGGGTAGTGGTCCTCGATGACGCCGCCGGCACCGATGAGCTGGCGCGTGTAACCCTCGTCCCAGAACAGGCCGATCCCGACGAGCGGGATGTGCAAGTCCCCGACGGACTTCATGTGGTCGCCGGCGAGAATGCCGAGGCCACCTGCGTAGATCGGGAAGGATGGATCGAGTCCGTACTCCATGCAGAAGTACGCGACGCGGGGACACGAGGACATCGCTCGGAAGGTGCCCCGACGCCGCCGGGTGGTGCAACCCGAGACCGGCCAAAAGTCCCGGGACGCGCCGTCCGTTGCCAATCGCAACGTTTTCTTGTCGGGACCCTCGACGTGCGAGTACAGAATGGAAGGATGAAGGGCAAGTCCAGGCTGGAACGTGCCAAGCGTTCGGTCCTTGCCCCCGAAGATCTGGCGTTATTTGCGGAAGCGATGAACGGGGTCACCCCTCTCGCCGTCCGTGATCGTGTGGTGGTCCCGCCAGCAGCACCGTCCCCGGTGAAAGTCGTAGAGCTTCCTCCCGAGGTGAAGCTGACTGTCGATGGCGACGGTCAGCGGTACGCCGCCCGGGCGGCGGGCGTGTCGCACGCTCAGGTGAGCGAGCTACGGGCCGGCAAGGTCCGCGCCGAGGCGACCCTGGACCTGCACGGCGAGCGCGTGGAGGCCGCGGTGGCGCGACTCCAGCAGTTCCTCGTCGAGTCGCGCCGGCTGGGACGCCGGTGTGTCCTCGTGATCCACGGCAAGGGTACCCACTCGGAGCATGGGGCTCCGCTCCGCGAGGGCGTGCTCCACGCGCTGCTCGGTCAGCTGTCGGGACTGGTTCACGCGCTCGCGTCGGCGACACGCGCCGACGGCGGTGAAGGCGCGACGTATGTCATGCTGAGAGGTGGCAAGTGAAGCGCGCGCTCGCCGCACTGGTCGCCATGTTGCTCGCCGCGATGCCGGCGACGAGCGTTGCCGGATCGCGCACGCGCACGGCGACACCGACGCGCTCGACGAAGGCGAAGTCGACGAAGACAACCGCGCCGAAGAAGGCGACCGCGAAGTCGCTCGCCGTGAAGGCGACGAAGGCGGCCGCGGTGAAGCCCGGCAAGGGCGCGGCGCGCGTCACGTATGGCAAGGAGCTCCGCACCGCGCGCGAGGTGCTCGGCCGACGCGAAGAGCCGCTGACGCTCGAAGAGGAGACCGCGAAGCAGATCGAGAAGCTGCTGCGCGGGCCGCTGCGCAACGGCGTCACCGGCCTGTTCGTCGCCGACGCGCGGACGGGCGAGCCGCTGTTCGCCGTCAACGCCGACGACGCCCTGAACCCGGCGTCGAACGTGAAGATGATCTCGACCGCGACCGCGCTCGAGCTCCTCGGCCCCAAGTTCAAGTACACGACGCGCGTGCTCGGGCCGCAGCCCGATGCGAGCGGCACGATCAAGGGCGACGTGTTCCTGCTCGGTACGTGGGATCCGACGCTGTCGATCGCCGACATGGATGGCCTCGCCGAGCAGATCGCGGCGAAGGGCGTGAAGACGCTCGCCGGCGACGTCCTCGTCGGCAGCGACGCGACGCGCGACGGCATCTTCCGCTCGATGATCCCCGTCGAGATCCGCGCGGGCGAGCCGGGCCAGCCGCCGACCGCGACGACGCCCGCCGGCTTCGATCTTGTCCAGGTCGCGATCACGGCGAAGACCGAGAAGAAGGCGCGCAAGCGGCATCGCCTCAAGTTCGCGACCGAGACGATCACGAACGCCGACGGTCACAAGCGCATCAAGCTGACGATCAGCGGCACGATCGGCAAGGGCGGCCAGACGATGCACCCGCTCTACACGAAGGAGCGCACGGCGGTCGCCTCGCACGCACTGCGCGCGGCGCTCCGCGCGCACGGCGTCGCCGTCACCGGTGACATGCGGGTCGTCGAGCTCGGTGACTTCGTCGGCGACTCCGTCGGTCCCGGCAAGGGCGCGCTGCCGGCCGAGCTCGCACGCCACGAGTCGGCGGAGCTCCAGCAGATCGTCTCGAAGGTCAACAAGTGGAGCATCAACTGGCTCGCCGACCGCGTGATCATGACGGCGGCCGCGCTCTCGAAGCGCACGTCGCCATCGATGGATGTCGCGATCGATGCGATGTACGCGTGGCTCACGCGTCACAGCCAGCTCGGCAAGGACGACGTCACGATCGACACCGGCTCGGGTCTGTCGTATCGCACGCGCATCACGCCGCACGAGATCGTGAAGGTCGTGCGCGCGGCCGCCGGCTTCTCCGATGGCGCCGCCGATGCGACGACGACCAAGGCCTGGCACGACTCGCTGTCGATCGCCGGCACCGACGGCACGCTGCGCAGCCGGTTCCGGCCGACCGACATGCGCGGTCACATCCGCGGCAAGACCGGCTCGCTGTCGACGGTGATCGCGCTATCGGGCCTGCTCGAGGTCGATCCGACGCGCCCGCTCGCGTTCTCGATCATCACGAACACGCAGCGCCCGCTGAAGAAGGGCTACGTGCGCAAGGCCCACGAGCAGCTCGTCGCGCTGCTCTGCAAGTACATCACGGCGACCGCCAAGCCGATGTCGATGCCCGCGGGCACGCCGGTGCAGCTCGGCACGCCGAAGGCGGAGCCGCCGCCGGCGCTCGACACGATCCCGAGCGTGCCCGACGAGATCGCCGAGCCGCAGCCCGACCCCGAGCTCGACGTCGAGGCGGCGGGCAAGGCAGGTGCCGCGGCCGCGAAGATCCCGACGGAGCCGACCGCGCCGCACGACGAAGAAGACGACGGCGAGTAGCGCGAAATGGGGTCGGACCCCATTTCCCGATGCGTCAGTCCTCGTTGGAGAAGCTCTGCGCGAGCTTCTCGAGCACGCCCTGATCCTCGAGCGTCGTCGTGTCGCCGCGCGCCTTCGAGCCGGATGCGACCTCGCGGAGCAGGCGCCGCATGATCTTGCCCGAGCGGGTCTTCGGCAGCGCCTCGGCGAACCGGATCTCCTCGGGGCGGGCGAGCGCGCCGATCTGCGCGCTGACGTGCTCGCGGAGCTCCTTGGCGAGCGCATCGTCGGCGACGAAGCCCTGGCGCGGCGTCACGAACGCGACGATCGCCTGACCCTTGAGCTCGTCGGGACGGCCGACGACCGCGGCCTCGGCGACCTTGGGGTGCGAGACGAGCGCGCTCTCGACCTCCATGGTCGACAGCCGGTGACCGGCGACGTTGATGACGTCGTCGACGCGGCCCATGACCCAGAAGTAGCCGTCCTCGTCCTTGCGCGCGCCGTCGCCCGCGAAGTACACGCCGGCGACCTCGCCGAAGTACGTCTTCTGGAACCGGTCGTGGTCGCCGAAGATCGTGCGCAGCATCGACGGCCACGGCTTCTTGATCACGAGGAAGCCGCCTTCGTTGGCCTTGCAGGGCGTGCCGTCCTTGAGGACGACGTCGGCGGCGATGCCGGGCAGGGGCCGCGTCGCGGAGCCCGGCTTCGTCGGCGTGGCGCCCGGCAGCGGCGAGATCATGATCGCGCCGGTCTCGGTCTGCCACCACGTGTCGACGATCGGGCAGCGGTCGGCGCCGATCTGCTTGCGGTACCACATCCATGCTTCGGGATTGATCGGCTCGCCGACGGAGCCGAGCAGGCGCAGCGACGACAGATCGTGCTTGGCCGGCCACTCGTCGCCCCAGCGCATGAACGCGCGGATCGCGGTCGGCGCCGTGTAGAACACGGTGACGCCCCACTTGGCGATGATGTCCCAGAACCGGTCGGGGCCGGGCTGGTTCGGCGCGCCCTCGTACATGAGCACGGTCGCGCCGTTCGCGAGCGGGCCGTAGACGACGTAGCTGTGGCCGGTCACCCAGCCGATGTCGGCGGTGCACCAGAAGATGTCGTCATCGCGCAGGTCGAAGACCATCTTCGTCGTGTAGTACGCGCCGGTCAGGTAGCCGCCCGTCGTGTGGAGGATGCCCTTGGGCTTGCCGGTCGTGCCGCTCGTGTAGAGCGAGAACAGCGGGTGCTCGCTGTCGAACGCCTTCGGCTCGTGCTTGACGCTCGCCTTGTCGACGACGTCGTGCCACCACACATCGCGGCCGTCGCGCCAGGCGACCTGGTTCGCGCAGCGCTTCACGACGACGACCTTCTGGACGCTGGAGCCTTCGAGCGCGCGGTCGACGTTGTCCTTGAGCGGGACGATCGCGCCGCGTCGCCAGCCGCCGTCGGCGGTGATGACGATCTTCGCGCCGGCATCCTTGATGCGATCGGCGAGCGCTTCGGCGCTAAAGCCGCCGAACACGACGGTGTGGGGCGCGCCGAGGCGTGCGCACGCGAGCATCGCGATCACGGCCTCGGGGACCATCGGCAGGTAGATCGCGACGAAGTCGCCCTGCTTGACGCCGAGCGCGGTGAGCGCGTTCGCCGCCTTGCAGACCTCGCGGTGGAGCTGGCCGTACGTGAGGACGCGCGAGTCGCCGGGCTCGCCCTCCCAGATCAGCGCCGCCTTGTTCTTGCGCCACGTCGAGACGTGACGATCGAGGCAGCTCACCGAGAGGTTGAGCGCGCCGCCGACGAACCACCGCGCGTCGGGCAACTTCCAGTCGAGGACGCGCGACCACTTCTTCTCCCAGGCGAGCTCGCCGGCGACGTCGCCCCAGAACCCGTCGGGATCCTGGTCGGCACGGCGGTACAGCGCCTCGTAGTCGGCCATGCTGCCGACCTTCGCCCCGGCGGAGAACTCCTTCGGCGGCGGAAAACTGCGGTTCTCGGTCAGTACCGACGTGATCGACGACGACATGAGTCCTCCTGGACAGCGAAGCGAGACGTACGGATGGTGCGATCAGTGTGACCGCGCGCGTGGATCAGACAACCGCGATCGCGTCGATCTCGACGAGCGCGCCGCGGGGCAGCTTGGCCGCCTGTACGGTGGCGCGCGCAGGCGGGTCGAACGTGAACCGCTCGGCGTAGATCGCGTTGACCTTGGCGAAGTCGTCCATGCTGGAGAGGAAGATGGTCGTCTTCACCACATCGGCGAACCCGCTGCCGGCCGCGGCGAGCACCGCGCCGAGGTTCGCGAGCACCTGGCGCGTCTGCTCCTCGACGCCACCCTCGATCATGTTGCCGGTGACGGGATCGAGCGCGATCTGACCGCTGCAGAAGATCATGCGCTGGTTGCCAACCGGGACCGATACCGCCTGCGAATACGGGCCGATCGCCGCGGGGGCCTCCGGGGTCTTCACGATGTTTTTCTGCATGTCGGCGTCGTAGCACAGGGCGCGATTGACATCCGAGCCTCTGGGTTGCTACACAACGGACCTCTCACTCACGGGCGCTTAACTCAGCGGGAGAGTGATTCCTTCACACGGAATAAGTCGCAGGTTCAATCCCTGCAGCGCCCACCAGACGCCCGGTTGCCTCGACGGTGACCGGGCGTTTCTGCGTCTACGTAGCTCGCGGTAGTCAGCGGCAGCACGCGTCGAGCCGGCGATGGATCGCGAGGACGAGCGCGTCGGTCCGCGCGGCGAGCCACGCTGGCGCTTCGGCGTCGGGGAACACGAACGGCCGTGCTTCGTCGGCCAACGCGAGCGCGATGCCCTTAGCGTTCATCGGGCCGGTAGAGGATCTGGCGGCGCTTGCCGCGCCACTCGAGGACGAGGAAGTCACCGATCTGCTCGGCAGTCGCCTCGTCGAGCGCGCGCTTTGGTGTCACCCACGTACACGGATGATCGCCGGGCTCGACCGCCAGCTCGTAGAAGTGCCAGTGCTCTTCTTCCTTCTGGCCGGAGAGCACGTAGGCGTCGTCGAAGCTCCACGTCGGCGCATTCGCGCACGCGATGTTCTTGCCCTCGGGCTGGCGCACGGTGACGCGGCGGCGATAGGTCGCGTCGAGCTTGTCGTCGGTGCGACGCGTGATCTCCCACCATTCAGCCTCGTCGCGCAGGTTGCCATCGTCGTCGTACGACGTCGCCTGCCAGCGCCACGGTCCGGCTGGTTCGGGCGTCTTTGGCCACG
>JABFXX010000266.1 GCA_013368795.1 Kofleriaceae bacterium | reverse complement strand
TAACTTGTGGGCGCCAAGTCCGCGAGAAACCTCGAGCTCGTACCGCCAACATTTACTTGCGACAGCATTGCATCTATCGATGATGCGAGCTCGCGCGCTCTCTCGAAGCCGACAAGTTAAACTTACCGGTACCGATCTGAAGGATCTCAGCGAGGTGGACGGCGCAACTTAAACAAGTGAAGACCGTCCCCGTTTAGTCCGTTCACGGGGACGTGATCGATCACGACCACGTTCTCGATCGCGATCAGTCCGACAGCGCCTTGATCACGGCCTTGATCGCATCGATCGCGGCCTCGGCGTCCTCGTAGTTCCTCATCGCGACGTCCTTGCCCACCGCCTCGACCGAGCGCGCGATGCGCTCGCGCCGCGCGACCATGAGGTCGAGCATCTCGCCGAGATCGAGGTCGGCGAGCTCGTCGTAGGCGAGCACGATCGAGCCGTGCCTCGACGCACCGGTCTCGAGGTAGCCACGCGCCGCGAGCTCGCGGCGAAGCATCGAGCGGACGCGAGGCGTCACCAGGTGTCGTCCCCGACCTCCATGAGGTCGAGGTCGCCGTTCTCGATCAGCTTGCGCGTGTGCGCGAGGCCCGGCAGCACGTTCTTCGCGTACCACTTCGACGCGGCGAGCTTGCCCGTGTAGAACCCGACGTCGTCACCGACCGCCGACGGCAGCTTCGCGACGGCGACCTTCGCGTTGACCGCGAGGCGCCAGCCGATCACGAGCTCGGCGAGCGCGAACAGGATGCGATTGCCCTGGAAGCCGACGTGATAGACGCTCTGGCCGAGCTTGCCCATCATCGTCATCATGATGCCCTGCACGTCGCCGACGGCGGCGAGCAGCGCGGCCTTCTCGGTGGCGAGCTCGGGCGGCAGGCCGTCGATCGTCGCCGTGATCTGACCGACGAGCGCCTGCAGCGTCGCGCCGCGATCGCGACCGATCTTGCGGAAGAACAGGTCCTGCGCCTGGATGTGTGTCGTGCCCTCGTAGAGCGAGTCGATCTTCTGGTCGCGGATGTACTGCTCGATCGGATAGTCCTGGCAGTAGCCCGAGCCACCGAAGCACTGCAGCGAGACCGAGAGCAGCTCGTAGACCTTCTCCGATGCGTAGCCCTTGATGAGCGGCAGCATGAAGTCGTTGAGCGCGTCGAGCGGACGCGCCTCCTGGTGGCCGTGACCGCCGCGCAGCGCGACCTGGTCCTGGACGTGCGCGGTCCACAGCACGATCGCGCGCAGACCCTCGGCGAACGCCTTCTGCATCATCAGCATGCGGCGCACGTCCGGGTGCTGGATGATCTCGACGCGAGGCGCAGCCTTGTCGGCGGCCTTCGCGAGGTCGGCGCCCTGCTTGCGCACGCGCGCGTAGTCGAGCGCGTTCAGGTACGCGGTCGACAGCGTCGCCATCGACTTCGTGCCGACGCCCATGCGCGCGTACTCGATGACGTGGAACATCTGGGCGATGCCCTCGTGGACCTCGCCGAGGAGCAGGCCGCGGCACGGCGCATCGGCACCGAGCGTGAGCTCGCAGGTCGCCGAGCCGCGAATGCCCATCTTGTGCTCGACGTTGGTCACGACGGCGCCGTTGCGCTCGCCGATCGAACCGTCGGCCTCGACCCAGTACTTCGGCACGATGAACATCGACAGGCCCTTCGTGCCGGGGCCTGCGCCCTCGGGCCGCGCGAGGACCATGTGGAGGATGTTCTTCGGATGATCGAAGTCGCCGTTCGTGATGAACCGCTTGACGCCTTCGAGGTGGTACTCGTCGCCCGCGACGTGCTTGGCGCGCGTCGTGCCCGCGCCGACGTCGGACCCCGCGGCCGGCTCGGTCAGCACCATCGTGCCGCCCCAGTGTCCCTCGAGCATCGGCCTCAGGAAGCGCGCCTTCTGCGACTCGGTGCCGAGCGAGTCGATGATCGTCGCCATGAAGTTGCCGAGCACGTAGAAGCAGACCGACGGGTTACTGCCGGCCATCATCTCGAACGCGGCCCAGCGCACCGACGGCGGCGCGCCGAACCCGCCGAGGTGCTCGGGCAGATCGATGTTGTTCCAGCCGCCACCGTAAAACGCGTCGAGCGCCTTGTGGTAGGAGGCCGGCAGCTTCACGTTGCCCTTGCCGTCGAACACCGCGCCCTCGCGGTCGCCGGGGACAAACGCCGGCGTCCACGACGCCTGCATCACCTCGAGGAAGCCCTCGAGGGCCGCCCGCGCCGAGTCTTCGTCCATCGACTGAAACGGCGCCTTGCCGAGGATGCTCTTCTGGATCTCGAGCACCTCGAACAGGTTGAAGAACGTGTCGCGGAGGTTCGGGCGATAGTGCTGCGCGGCCTGGCTCATCGCTCCGAATAGTAGTGCGGGGCCGCCGGGCGAACCACCGCCACGCGCATGAGCCGACCTCGGCCGGTTAACAGTCGGTGGCGCCGGTCGACGCGAAGTTCAGGGTCCGCGTCAGGGTCATCCCGAGCGGCGGGACCCGGATCGTGTCGTCGTTCGTCCGGCACAGCGTCCCGGCCTTCTTGCCGCGCAGCCGGATCGTGTACTGGTCCGACGCGACGGCCGTCGCGGTGATGAGCTGGTCGGTCTCGATGCACGGCACGTCGGTCGGCGCCGCGCAGTTGATCGTGTACGTCGACGCCGGCTTGCCACTCGTCGCACCCGCGCCGACGCTGAGGACGATCGGCTCGCACGCACCATCGCTCGCGTGGGTCAGCGCGATCGAGATCGTGTCCATCGCCGCGCAGTTGCCGCCGGCCCCCGCGGACAGGTTCAGCGCGAGCGCGCCGGTCGCTTCGACCTGGAACACGACGGGCTCGAGCTGCGTAACCTTGCCCGGCTCGATCACGACCGAGCTCTGCTGCGGTGCCGTCGCGAGCAGGCCAAACGCCGCCGAGCCGAGCTCGAAGTCGAGCTTGTACGTCCCGGCGACGAGCAGCTCGCTCTCGCCCATGCCGGTCGAACACGAGAAGGGATACGTATTGCCGCCGTCGACCGCGAGGTTCCGCGCGAGGACGGTCATCGTCACGCCGTCGATCCGATCGCAGGAGAGCGCCTTCTGCGCGGTGTCGACGACCGACCACTGGAGCGAGAACTTGCCGGGCAATGGGCTGTCGGCCATCGGCGGCGCGTCCGGGAAGCCTCCCCCTCCTCCACATGCAGCGAAGACGAATAGAGAGACAGACCACCTCGAACGCATGAGGTGAATCGTAACACCGGCGAGGCCCCTGTTCAGGGCCTCCCGCCCCCACTACGCCGCGACAGCGCCGAGCGAGGCACCCGTCTGTGTGACGGGCCGCAAACTCTTCGCCATCAGCACGAAGTGGCAGGGCTGCTTCACCGGGCGGTGCTCGTACGGCGCGGTGCCAACCTCGCGGTAGCCGAGCGAGCGGTACCAGCGCGCGAGCTCCTCGCGGAGGTTGATGATCTGCAGGTTGACCTGCATGCAGCCGCCGGCCTCGCACAGTGCCTCGGCGATCCGGACGAGGCGCGTCCCCAGGCCGTGCTTCTGCGCCGTCGGGTCGACCGACAGCATGCCGATGTAGCCGGCCTTGGGCTCGACGTACACGGCGGCGGTGAGGCCACCCTTGTGCTCGAGGACGATGAACGTACCGTTCTCGATGAGCTCCGCGATCTCCGAGGCGTCGGTGCGGTCTCCGTCGACGAAGGAGACTTCGACTGCGTAGGCTCGGTTGACGAGAGCCGCGAGAGCGGGCGCATCCGAGAGGGAGGCGCGGCGAACGCTGATGGCTAAGTCGGGCTGCACGATTGAATGCGTACCAGCAGCCTCCGACATTGACCGCACGATCACAACCTCTAAAGCAGGTTCGGGGATCTCTTCTACTTGAACTGACGCAACTCGATCGGCGTACCCGCGTATCCGGTATCGGCGATGCGCTGCTCCTTTGGCGAATCGAACAGCGTGTGCATCACGATGTCCTGATCGTCGAGCACGCCGAGCATGCCCTTGTCCTGAGCGAGCGCGCCGACGTGACGCGTGAACAGGATGAGGTCGCCGACGTGTGTGAACGGTACTGGCTCGCCGCTGCGGTCGCGATAGATGCCGTCCTCGCCGCGCGTGCCCGCCGCGAGCAGCTTCGTCACGCCCGGCAGACCGCCGGTCCACGTGTACGCGACATGCTTTCCCATCCGGCGCGCGCCATAGACCATGAGGTCGGCGCAGTCCGAGCCTTCGAGTCGCTCGCTCTGGTGCGTCTTGTCGGACAGGCCCGCCGATGCCCAGACGTAGGGCTGGCCGTACATCTCGGTGAGGAAGCCGAGAAACGTGTCGTCGCGGCGAATTGTCACGGTCGTCACCGCATCGGTGAGCCCGCCCGAACCGCGGCCGCGCTTTGCTTCGATGCCCGGGCTCGCGATCGTCCGGTCGCCCTGCGTGACCGTGAGCCGATAACGCATCGTGCCTACGCCATCGCCGTAATCGGTCGTGAGCGTCGGCCTGACATCGGCCGCGATCGACGTGCGATTTGCCGCATCGATTGCAGTGACGCGGTAATCGATCGGCTCGAAGCGGAACGAGCCCGAAGACGTGTTCGACATGTTCGCGACAGCCGGCTCGATCCGCGACCACGCGAGCTCGATCGCGGGCGCCGCGGACATCGGCTCGACGTGCAGCTTCTTGCCATCGAGCACGACGCTCGCAGCGTCGCTGTAAAAGTGTCCACCGGCGCGAACGAGCGCGTGGAGCGTCACTTTGTCGCCCTTCTTCGCGTGTACGTGTTTCGACGTAGCCGCTGAATCGCCGACGGCGACTACGATCATCACCGTATCGATGCGCGTCGTAACTCTCGCGTCACCGATGCGTGATGGCGATGTCGCGTGCGGAGCGTGCGCTGGCGTCACAGCGACGTGCGTGGATTGCGCAACAGAAGGCGCACCCGCTGCGGACGATGAACACGCGGCTGCGAATGCGACGAGGAATCTCATCTCCGAGATTCAACGCGCGAGCTGCGTGACAGATTTCCCGCACGTGATCACGAGCGGGAAATATGCGTTGTCCCGACGATGTTGATGGTGCAGAGTGAGTCCCGGCGACATGTGGAACTTGGCAGATCGGGTGGTGAAGGCGGTGTCGGACGTGACGGTCGGAACCGTGATCGTTCTCGTCCATGTTGCGCTTGCTGATCGCACGCGCAAAGCACTGTCCTCTCGCCAGCAATCAGCTTCGCAGCGTCTCCCTGCGTGAAGATCACGCTCGGGCACGCGCCGCGTACGAACTAGACGACGTCCTCGTCTAGATCGACGACGTACGTCACGAGGTTCGCGAGCGGCGGCAGAAATGCCGTCGAGCCGAACGGCAAGACGGCGCCGACCTCGTCGGTATGGACGATCTGGTCGAGCGTCATCGGCCGCATGATCATGCCGATCGCCGCGCCACCCTTCACCGCCGAGACGACCGATGCAGCGTCGACATCGGTCGTCGCGGCAGCGGTCTGCAGCACGCGCCGCAGGAACAGACTCTCGACGACGACCGGATCGTACTTCTGGATCGCGCGATGGACATCGATGCCCTCGCCGACCGGACTGACATCGCCCTTGAGCGTCAGCTTCCATGCATCGGCGTCATTCGCGAACAGCGCGACGAACGTTGGCTGGTGCGCGGTCGTCTCGGCGACTGCCTTCTCGAGCTTGCCGGCATCTCCGGCGAGGCCGGGCAGCTTGTCGACGACGAAGTACTTCTTCGCGGCGTCGAGCACCGCGTCGCGCTTGAACCCGTCGGAGCGGACGATGCGGTGGCGCGCGGCGACGACGAACGTCGGCTCGTCGAGGTTCGACATGCAGACAAGGCCGTACTTGGCCGACGAATACTGCGGCGCATCCTCTGCACCGATCTTCTCCGCGTACGCGAGCATGCCTTCGTACCGCGCGTGACCATCGAGGACGTGCAGGCGCTTCGGCGCGAACAGCGGGCGCAGCTTGCCGATGACCTCCGCGGACGACACGCGCCACAGCCGGTGGATCGTCTTGTCGGGCGTCGTCACCTCGAGCGTCGGTTTCTCGGACTCGGCACGGCGAAACAGCCGGTCGACCTCGCGCGCGCTGTCGCGATAGCCGGCGAACACCGGCTCGGTGTGCGCAGCCGATGCGGCGATGCTCGACGTCGCGGCCTCGCGTGCCGTCGGATCGGTCGCCTCGTGCGGCCGGATCTGGCCCTCGCTCCACGGCGTGAGCCGCGCCGCGACGATCACGTTCTGGCGCGTCACCGTGCGGCCGCTGTCGCTGAACACCTGGTGATAGCGATAGACCGCGCGCGCCGGATCGCGCACGAGCTCGCCGCGCGCGAGCTTGTCTTTGACACCGGTCACAGGCGTCGCGACGACCTTCGCGAGGTCGACCTTCGACGGATCCCAGAGCGCGCCGCGAAACCCTGCAATTGCCGGCATACGGCGACGTTACCGCGAAGCGAACGTCAGCGCCTCGCGCCGATGTCGCGACGTACCTGCTTGCCCGCCAGATCGATCTCATCGACGACGGCGTACGCGCGCTCGCGCGCCTGCTGCACGCTCACGCCGAGCGCGGTCACGCCGAGCACGCGGCCGCCGGCGCTGACGAGGTGGCCGTCCTTCTTCGCCGTGCCTGCATGGAACACGACGACGCCGTCGCGCTCGTCGGGGATGTTCGTGATCGGATCGCCGGTACGGACCGTGCCCGGATAGCCGGCCGCCGCGACGACGACGCACACCGCGACGCGAGGGTCCCACGCGAGCACGCCGTGCGGCAGGTGGCCGCGCGCACAGCCGGCGAGCACCTTGCCGAAGTCGCCCATCATGCGGGCCATCAGCGGCTGCGTCTCCGGATCGCCGAACCGCACGTTGTACTCGAGCAAATATGGCGCGCCGCCCGCGTCGACCATCACGCCCGCGAACAGGACGCCGCGGTAATCGATGCCGTCGGCGCGCAGGCCGCGCAGCGTCGGCTGGAGGATCTCCTTGGTGATCCGGTCGACGACATCCGCGCTCGTCCACGCGGGCGAGACCGTGCCCATGCCGCCGGTGTTGGGGCCGGTGTCGCCGTCGAAGATCGTCTTGTGATCCTCGGTCGCGGGCAGGACCTCGAGCGTGTTGCCGTCGGTGATCGCGAACACGCTGACCTCGCGGCCGATGATCCGCTCCTCGATCACGACGGTCGCGCCGGCGGCGCCGAACCGCTTGGCCTCGAGCATCTCGCGCGCCGCCGCCTTCGCCTCGGCGACATTCTCTGCGACGACCACGCCCTTGCCTGCCGCGAGGCCGTCGGCCTTGACGACGACGCCTGCGCTGGTCGCGGCGAGCTGGTCGATCGCCGCGTCGGCCTCCGCGACGGTCGTCACCGTGAAGAACCGCGCCGTCGGGATGCCGTGGCGGGCGAAGAACTGCTTGCAGAACGCCTTGCTGCCCTCGAGCTGCGCTCCCGCCGCGCCCGGGCCGAACACGACGAGGTTGTTCGCGCGGAGGTCATCGGCGAGGCCGGCGACGAGCGGCGCCTCCGGACCGACGACGACGAGGTCGACCCTCTCGGCACGCGCAAGGTCGGTGATTCCCTGGTGATCGGTGAGTGCGACCGGCACGCACCGCGCCTCTCGCTCCATGCCCGGGTTGCCGGGCGCTGCAATCACCTCGTGACCGCCTTGCGCGAGGCGCCATACTAATGCGTGCTCGCGACCGCCGCTGCCGAGGACGAGGATCTTCATGGGCAGGGGAATCTAGCACCGCGCCCGATGCAACTCTGCCCGGGAGCCGGCGTCTAAGCGCGTATGCGAGGCGCCGGGCTGATCGTAGCGGTCGCACTCGCAGGCGCCGGGAGCACGGCGGCCCAGCCCGCGGGCGAGTGGACGGTGAAGCGCGACCCGTTCGATCCGGCGACCGTCCGTCGCTACCACGAGCTGCTCGCGACCGATCCGTACGATCGCGGTGCGCTCGCGACGTTGACGAATCTCTACACGCGGTTTCGCACCGCGGCCCAGCTGCGCGCGGTCTACGAGGGCAAGACCGACTGGGCGTCGCTTGTCGTCCTCGCTCGCATGACCACCGATGCCGACGCCGCGCGCGAGCTGTGGCGCCGCGCCGCCGCCGTGAATACCAACGACGCACGCGCCGAGCTCGAGCTCGCCAAGCTCACGACCTCGAATGCGGTGGAGCAAAAGGCCGCGTGGAACGCGGCGCTCGCGCGGGCGACGCTGGTAGCGCACAAGCGCGAGGCGCTGCGGGGCCTTGCGAGCATCGCGGTCATCGCGCGCGACGTGCCCGCGATC